>JAPLMO010000464.1 GCA_026386995.1 Planctomycetota bacterium
GCCATGAGGGGGAACGTGTCGTACTTGCCCGTGCCGACGAAGAGGCGGCTGGTGAATGTGTACGGGCCGAGTTTGAGGGCGTCGTTATCAGGCATTGCTTCATCCTTGAAAAACGCGCCCCGCAAGCGGGGCGGCTAAACAGGCACTGACTTACCCGCCGCCGACGAGGGTGACGATCTCGACGACGTCGCCCTCGGCGAGGCGCCTCGCCCCATGCTGCGAGCGGGGCACAAGTTCGCGGTTGACTTCGACGGCAACCGGCTGGCGCGGCACGCTGAGCGCGGCCAGAAGCGAGGCCAGCGTCTCGCCTTCGGGCACCTCTCGCGTCTCACCGTTGATCGTGATTCGCACCGCCAGGATTCCTCCCTCCGATTCGGCGCGATTATAGGCCGTGCCGCGCGGCCAATCAAGACGCGATGGGACTGCGGGGTTAGTAGTCCGTCAACTTTGATTGTGCGGGTGCCACGGCTGCGCAGTTTGCAGCCGTGCGGCCCTGCCGAAGACCACGGCTGCACAAGGCGCAGCCGTGGCACCCGCAGAGTCAATCGTGACAGGCTACTAGGGGGCCACGAGAGGGCGGCCTGCCCAGGGCATGCCCTCACTTTTGCGCGTAGCCGAGGCGGGCGCAATGTGTTTAAGATGGATGGGAACTTGGGATGCCGGGATCTCCGGCGCATCGAGCGGCTATTATGAAACCGATGTTCTTCCTGGCAGCGTTCTCGGCCGCCCTCGCGACCGCCTGCATC
This sequence comes from Planctomycetota bacterium, assembly GCA_026386995.1. The sequence goes on from JAPLMO010000464.1 coordinate 747, forward strand.
GCCGCGGCGCCGGCCCCTAAGCCCGCGCCGGGGGCCGCCCAGCCTGCCGCCAAGGCCACTCGCGAACCAAGTTACGCCGAAACCCTGACGAAGCGCCTCCACGACAACGAGGCAAAACTCCGCGCATCGAAGGACCCCGTCGAACGCGACCGCCTCGCCAACGACATCGAGACCGCAAAGCACATGCTTGGCCCGCGCGACGCCGCCGGGGTACGCCTCCAATTTGCGGCCATGTGGCACGACGCGGCAATCGAGTCGCTCGACACGGAGTACAAGCGCCTCGCCGGCCGCGTCAAGGGCGTCGCCGCTTCCTCCCCCGCGACGGCGGCGGCCCTGGAGGCCCGCGCCAACCTCCGCCGCATGGCCGGCACCTGCCTTCTCAAGGGCTGGACGTGGGGCGGGACCCTTCCCAAGTACCAGTTCGACGCCTACGGCACTTATCTGGCCAACAACTTGCCGACGCTGGACGCCATGTTCGACTCCGTCACATCGGTGCTGGCGAAGGAGGCGACACTTTCCCCCGCCGCGCCGGACCGCGAAGCCTTCCTGGCCGCACTGGCCCAGGCCAAAGACGGCTGCGCAAAGATGAACCAGGCCGCCGAGACCTTTGCCGCGCCCCCCGAAGCCGGCAAGCCCTCGCGGACCCACGAGGCCCTCGTGGCGACCCTCGGGGCATTCCACGCGGGACTGGAAACGGTCTACGAGGCCGACGCCGTGCTCCGCGAGTTGGCCGGAAAGCAGCCGAAGGCCGACGCGTCCGCCCCCCCGCCGGCAGAGGCCGAACATCCTTCCGCCGAGGAGAAGGCAACGATCGAGAGGGTCCGCGGCGTTGCCGCCGCCCTCGCCTCCGACGGTCACTGGGAGAAGATCCGCGATGCCCTCGACCGGCTCTCGGGCATTGCCGGGCAGGGCCTGGCCGCCGAGCGCACCCGCCCCAGCGCCCAGGAACTCCTCTACTGCCTGGGGCTTGTTGCCGACTACGTCCAGGGCCTCGCGAAGAGCAAATCGGCCTACCCCGAATACGTAACGCCCCGGCAGGAGGCCCTGACCGAGGCATTCGATTACCTGGGCAAGAAAGGGCACCGCCAATACGGCTACTCGCGCCTGCGCCGGATCTGCGAGGGCGACCGCGATAGACTGGGGATCGACGCAAGCCCCTTGAGCCCCCCTGCCGCCCAGGGGCTCCTTCAGTCCCTGGCGGTGAAGGAGTCGTTTTTCAGGGGCTCCGAGGGCTATAACAACGCCTATGCGTTTGGCGGGGCCCGTACCCGCATCATCGGCGTCGTCGCAAAGTTACCCGCGTGGCCGCCGAAGGCCATGTCGACGCAACTGGCGCCCGCCTACAAGAGGTTCTACGACATCTTCGTCAGTGCGACCGAGGCGGCCTGCACGGCCAATGCGGAAGACACGGCAAAGTGGCTTGACGCATACCGGGCCGCCGCCACCTTCGGCAAAGACCTCGAACGGATCGTCATGGCGGACGAGGCCATCCGGGCCGTCGAACAGTACGCCCCGCCGCGCGCCGCCTCGATGTACGCCGACTTTCTCAGACAGGCCGACAGCCTGGCCGGCAGCCTCACGCAGACCGCCGGCGCCGAACGCTCCGCCCTGGATGAGTACTTCCAGCCGTTCCTGGCCCTGGCCGACGTGCAAGTGCCCGGCCCGCAACATCAGCAGACCGCCCAGACGCTGACCGGCGGCGCCTACAAGGGCGCCTTGGCCATGCTGGGCAAGCAGGTTCCCGCCGCCCTCGGCGATGCCGTCCGGGGCAAAGGCAAGTCGCTGGAGACGGTCCTGGAGGCACGCTGGATGTTCAAGGCACTGCGGCATCGCTGCGTGACCGAAACTGACGGCCTCGCAAAGATGGGCGTCGCCAACCTCGATGCCTTCTCGATGCCCGAAAAAACCTACGGCCTGTTCGTGGCGGCCCTCGACCAACACGTGCGGCGGCTCATGGGCCGCTACGCCAACGAGCACGTCGTCGGCGCCAGCCCGCAAACTCAGTTCCTCGCCCAGTGGGACGCGGTCTACTGCTACGTCGGTGCGGCCCAGCGGCAAACGCTGAAAACCCGCCACCCCGGCGAGCGCGACCTGGACTTCCTGATGCGCAACCTCGCGCAGGCCGCCGATCCGATGCCCCCCGATTCCGCCTGGTTCGGCTGGGCCGTCGGCTACCACGCCGTCGAGGCGGCCACGTGCCTTGCTGCCGGCCTCGACCGGCCCGCCGGCTACCACCTCGGCGAGGTCCACACGCACCGTATCGACCAGCACTTCGAGAAGGAACTCCTGCCCTCGGCATTCGACCCGAAGTAGAGCGGCCTGCCGCCGCCGGGCAATCAGCCTTGGGCGCTTTGTCCCCTGCCGGGTTTCACAGCCTGCCGGCCGCCGGCCAAATGTGCCGCGGGGTTGTTGGTGTTTTCCGGTTCCCGGTTCCCGGCTCCCGAATCCCGCCTTTATATCCTTTAGTACAAAGATGTTGGGTTACACTATAGTATACACCGGAGGGCAAAATCGGGCGCTTTTTGCGCCGCGCAGGGTCAAAAACCCCCTTGGCGCTAGCGCCAAGGCCGTTTTTTCGTCTTTTGGTAAGATGGGTAAGGCGCTTTTTTACCGGTTTTTGACACTTCTTACGCGCTTTTGACCGGAACTTGATACCTCCTGAGGCCGCCGAAGGGGTTTTCGCCACCTCCGATTATATACTATACTATATACGACTGGAGTGGTCGTGATTCCCCGACACCCCTTCCGGCGCCCCCAAAACAATCAGGGACAGCGCCAAGCGGTTTCGCCGGGCCGGGCCGGCGGTCCGGGCGGCCTGGCGCTGTCCCGTATTTTGGTTGACTCGACCCCCCATAGGTGGTATACTCCTATCATGCCACGCTCAGCAAGGTTGGTCATTCCCGGACTGCCGCATGACCGCTCCGAATTCCCCAGGCTTCGAAACCTGAACCTTCGAACGCCCGCGTTATCTGATGGACGGGGCAACCACCCACGGCTATGATATCCTGCGCGTTTCAGGTCGAAAGGGGGTCACCATGTCCGTCAGGATGTTTCAGGCTCGATTGGAATGCGACCGTGAAACGTTGGGCCGTTTGTGGCTTACCCACCGCGTGTTTAACGAACGCCTTCCCGCAATTATCTCCGTCCTGTTCAAGATGCGTCGGGGCGAGTGCGGCCGCAACAAGCAAGAGCGTAACCTGTACCAACGCATGGCCCGCTTCTTCCTGGCCATGGACAGCAAGAACGCCGATTACCTTCTCAACAGCATCAGCATCCGCAACTGGACGCCGAACAGCGCCCTCAAGATGAAGGCCACGGTCCGCGACGCGGCCAGACCGGCCGCCCGTGGGCCGACCCTCGGTTCCTCGCGCGGCTCGAAAAGCAACTGTCGCGCCGCGTCGTGCCGGGCCGCCCCGGCCGACCGAGGAAAGGGCAATGAGAAAATCAGTATCCCCCCCGAATTGTTGCCCGAATTGTAGTGTCCCCCGAATTACCCCCCGAATTACCCCCGAATTACTAGCCACTTCAACCGCTATTGCCGACGGAGTCGCCTGACAACACGTTTCACCAAGATAGAGGCTGCAGTCACTGCGAGGACGAAGCCTAAACCAAGCACGCCGCAAGGGAGGCAAAGCGAACTCCACAACGGCTTGGCGACCACTCGGCACATGGTCTTGCCGGTCAGCGGGTCCTTACGGCAAAGGCCTGTGAACTCATATTCAAAACCTCGCCATGGCCCTATCGGCCCGAAGGTCCACAACTCCAGTTCCGTCGAAGCGAACAGGGACTTGTACCGGAACAGGCCATCCTTGTCTACCGGCGGATGCCCTTCGATAACGCGGACAATCTTGACTAAAACGACCTCGCCAGATAACTGCCTGACCTCTTGCCCGTCGGCATCAACCTCCACAAGTTGATAGACGCCAGGTTTCAACAATCCCACGAACCTATACTGAACGGTCCAGCCTTCCGATTCCGATGCGGGCACGAACTCGCGGTGCCTGTCATCCAAGGCCGTCCCCTGCGGCCCAGCACCTGCCATTTGCGCACAAACAAGAATGCCTAGCGTACATGCCATCATGCCCGACCGCAGGCCGCGCTTTGTTAGTCCCGCTTTCATGGATGCAACCTCATGAGCGATCATTCAAAACTTGCTTCGGGGAACTTGGTTTTGCATTCATTAATAAAATCCTGATAGAAACTCGCCTGCACTCCGTAAGCCTTCACCTCCCTCTGCTTATGAAAGCTGCCGCTACGCCACGTAGACATAAGGCTTCTGTTATATTCCGACAGAATCGCATTCCTATCATTCCAGTGACTACGCTCGTGCTCGGCTATCGCCTGGTATACCAGGTCCGGACAAGGACTTGATGAAGGATATGGCACATTAACACCAAAAATCGGGTGGGTTCCGCCTACCGCAAAGGTTGTAATGCCAGCCTCTGTTTCCGCTGCCGAGACAGAACCTTCTACCTCAGCAGCCGTATTGCCAGTCGCATCATTATATCGCTTTCCTTCCTCCATAGCGAAGTTCATTTTTCGCTTTGCGACAGGAACGCATTGGCAGCAGTAATCCCTAGAGTGAGCAAAATCCTTTCCGGCTTTTTCAGGAGGAAGGTTGTTGCTGCCAAACGCCGCGTATAAGGCATTTATGGCGAGGGCTTCGAAATTGTATACCTGAACAGGCTGGCTAGATTTTTTCCACTCGTCCCAAGGCCCGCCAAACCTCCCGTAAACCATACCTTGCTTGCCGGACGGGTCTGTTGTTGAAAGAGGATTGCTGCCGACATAAAGATAGAGATTCATGCCCTCGGCGTATTGCGCGGTCGCATCGCGCCAAGTGAACCTCGGATCGGAGACGTTTCTCGCGGTTATTGGCGACTCAAGCGGCGTTCCGGCCGGATCGCGCTGGAGGAATTGCCCCAGCGTGGGATGGTACATCCGGTTGCGAGCGAAGCCGGCGGAAGGAAGGGCTGCTATTGCGGCAATCCCAAACAGAACGGTGACGATCCAAGCCTTTCTCATTGTCTTCCCCTTTCGAAGGTCGCTGTGAGTTCCCTCGTTCCTGTCTCATCTGGGCGGCTGCCCAGGCATCGGTAGCCCATACGGCTGCGGCACGCCCGGGCGCGGACCGTAAGGCGACGCCATCGGCGGCACGGGCGGCTGCATCATGCGCTGCATGTTTCTGCGGTTGATTTCATTGATCATTTCGATGTCCGCCAGCGGATCGCGCACTGGCCGGCCAAGCGTCGGCTGCTCGCAAGAAACCACCCGGCCGTCAACGACTTCGACACCATACACGCGCCGGTAAGTCTTGGGATGGGCGGCGATTTCCAGAGTCCAGAGCCGGTCAATCGTCATCTGAAGTTCCTGCAACGGCGAGCGGCTGGTCGGCCAAAGGAGTGCGCATTGGCTGTAGGCAACCAGCGCTCCGGTGTAGTCCTTCGAGACATCAGCCAGAACGTGCCCCCGGTGAGCCATGAACACGGCTAGGTCCTGCTGTGGCGTCAGACTCTTGAGCCAATCGCAGAGTTCCACTTGATCGGGGGTGCTTTTCCGGGGCCAGGAGACGTAGAACTCGTCCGGGTCAATGCTGAACCCATTGCCCGCGCCATCGAAGTTGAATCGGTCCCTCCAGGCGGGATTGGGGTGGTCTGCACCCTCCCAGCGGCAGAAGGCGTGCTCCTTGGCACAGACCATTTTGATGGGGTATCCCAGGCGCCGGCCCACGGCTGCATAGGCCACCGGCAGCGACAGGCAATTGCCCCCAAATGCCTTGCGTGGGTCGTCGTTGTCCATCAGCCCATGAAGAAAACACTCCTTAGATGTCTTGGGCGGCTGCACCGGCTTGTCCGCAGCCACGAAGCCAGGATGATAGTGCAGGCCGATGTCCTGCTGGAGGATGCTGACCAGCCACTCAGCCCGGAAACGGGCCTCGGAATTCCTGTAGTGCTCGGCGTGATCCTTGTACCGCGGGTCGGTAAGGCGATAGAGGTGCCGCTCGGTCTCTGCCTTCACACGCTCGGCCCAGCGGTCCAGCGTGGCCAAGGAACGACCGATGTCCACTTCCTCTGCGCCCGGCAGTCCCGTGGCACAGACAAGGTTCATCTCCGCGATGTCCACCTTGGCCAACTCGTCAAGTGTCATGGCAAGCAGTTCGCCTAGAGAACGCACCTTCTGCGGTGTCGCGGAAGTGGTTTGCCCGGCCGAGGGCGATGATGTGTTCTGGTACAGGATAAAGGCCGTGCCACCGGCTGCGGCTACACCGAGCAGGAAGCAGAGCGCATATTTCAGGGAATTGGCGTACAGCCTCTTTGCCGGCTGGGCTGCGCCCTGCGCTGAACTGCCTGAGAAGCTCCGATCCTTGCGGCCCATGACATCCCCCCACAACACCTTGAATAGGCTGAGGAATAGGATAGGCCGATGTCTAGGGGGTTGTCAACATTTTTATGCTCAATTTTCATGAATTCGGGAATTCGGGGGGAATTCGGGGGACACCCATAACCGTGCCTGTCAAGGGCTGACGCTCCCACGGGGGTCTTGCTGTTTTTGTTGCCGTTGTTTTGGGCCGTTTTTTGGTCTTTTCCCTGGAGTCCAGTCGTGGTCGTTTCTTTTTCTGTGCCGGGGGCTATTTGCCACGGGCGCACCTTGGGCGCCGTTCCCTTCCGGACGCGTGCCTTGCACACACCCATGCGCACCGTACCGGCGCTGCGGCTGCCGGTCGTGCATGAAAATGGTCGCGGGGCCGGCCCAATCACAATAGCGGCGCATCGGCGGTCAACACGTCCGGCCGCCGTCGCCAGTCCCCAGGAACGGGCTCGTGCCCTCGCGGTGCACGCGTAGCTTGTATGAAAGATCAGACCGCGACCTGGGCCCGATGCCAGGCCCTCAGCCGCACCCAACAAATGCCTGCCAACTTGCGCGCCACCGCCACGCGGGCCACGTTCCGCCCGGCGCGCTTGCGGACACGCGTGTAGAAGTTGGCCAGTCGCTCGTCCTGCCGCACCAACTTTATCGCCGCCTGGACCAGTATCCACCGCAGCCACCGCGACCCCTGTTTCGAGATGCCGCCGCGATGCTCGGTCCGGCCCGACTGGTGCACCCGCGCCGTCAGCCCCGCGTAGGCCCCCACCTGGCGGGCGTTCTTGAAACGGGTCGGGTCGCCGATCTCCGCCACGACGAGCAGGGCCGAGTACCGTCCGACGCCGTACAACACCTCCAGGGCCGCCGCCTCCGGAAACTCCGGGGCCAGTTGCTCCAGATGGCCGTCGAGGATCGCCGCCTCGCGGCCGTAATGTTCCAGCCGCCGCAGAAGTTCGTCGCGGCTGAGGTTGCCGCCGAGTCCCAGGTCCAGGCCCGCCAGCCAGCGTCGGCCTCGCACGCCGAAGATCTTTTTGAGCGGCGGGTGCACGTTCGCCCGAGCCAGCAGCGAGTGCACCTGGTTCTTCGCCAACGTCGCGTTGCCGGAGAGCCTCGCCCGGCTGCGCGTCAGGTCCCGCAACGTCTGGTACCGCGCCGGCGGCACGTACGACGCCGGAATCAGGTTCGCCCTGAGGAGCCGCGCCAGCAGCGCCGCGTCCAGCCGGTCGGTCTTGGCCCGCGCCGTGGCGATGGCCCGCAGCTTCAGTGGGTGCGCCAGGACCACGTCGCCCAACGGCGCCAGCAGATCGTACAGCCACCGGTAACTGGCCGACGCCTCGACCACCGCCTGGAACGGCTTCCACCGCTCAACGGCCGCCCGGATGGCCGCCACGTCGCGGCAGGACAGACGCCGCGGACGCGCGACCGGCCCGCGCTCGTTCTCCACCGCCATCACCAGGTCTTGCTTGTGCAGGTCGATTCCGATGTAATACATGCCGTGCTCCTTGCCCACAGGGCGTTAGAGGGTTTAAAGGCAAAACCATTCTAACCCCTGTGGCAGGGGGCCGCACTACGCGTGTGGCCACATGGCACGGTTATAATATCACAATATAATGGCACTTCCTTAAGCGACTCATACTTGCGTGGCCCCCTGCTCTCGCCGGGATTTTGCGGGTCGGAGCACAAATCGCATCCTCGTAATCGCTTAAGGAAGTGCCATTATATTGTGTCCCCCGAATTTCCCCCCGAATTTCCGTGTCCCCCGAATTCCCCCCCCCCCCCGAATTTCCAAGCTTATTTCTTCTCTGAAGACCTGGTGGGATTTTGGGGAGCTTTGGGGCCGCCCAGCAGTTCCACCATCGCTTTGCCCATACCCTCGCCGATCAGGTAGTAGGTTTCGGCGTTGCAGTTCCAATGGTATCCGAAGTTGGTTGGTGATTCTTCCCCTGGCCGAAAGAATCCACGGGTCTCCACATATCTAACGTTGTCTTTGAACTCCTCCAGCTGGGCGGCCTTGTTCTGGGCATGCATGATCTCAAGTCGACGGCCCACCTTCTGTTCCCAGCCGCCAAATCCGCTGCCTCCGATCACGAATGGAAGATTAGGCACGCCAAGGTCTTTGCGGACATCCTTGATGAAATTGACCATGTTCTTCTTATACTCAGCGGCCATGCCCTGTGAGCACCCGTCTTGCCAACCCTGGTGCCAGCCGAAGCCGGCAATCTCGTATCCCCGGCCATCGTATTCGGGGAAGTCCGTCTTGAGGTTCTCCAGTTGTTCCTTCACACGTGTAATCATTTTTGAATACATGCCGCCAACCGTGCCTCCGGAACTAGGGGGCCGCCAATTTTGCGCCAGGCTCGTGCCGCCAGCTGCAACTTTGATCAGCAGAACCTGGTTGCCGAGATAGTCGCCGACCACCCAGCCGAAACCTAGTTCGGGCCCGATACAGCCTTTCGCCGCGAAGCCGCCTACCGTCAGGCAGCCTTTATGCCCGCATGCACACCAAACGTCGTTGCGGACGACCCATTTCCCGTTTCTGTCGACCAGGTGTTTGAAGCGATCCGCGGACGCCGGGTCCTTGACCAGGGTCTCCAACGTCCCCTTCTTGTGTCCGTGGATGGCCCCCTGGCCTTCCATGTTCGACTGTCCGGCCAGGATGAAGACCTTGACTGGGCTCTTTCCGGCTTGCGCTCCCCACGCCTGCCCCACCACCAGCAGACCGACTGCTGCAATAACTGTGGCGTATTGACTGATTCCTGCTGTTCTCATGGCTTCTTTCCCGCTGCTATCCCAACCACGTCTATTCATGATGTCCCTCTTTTATGCTCAGTCTCTGTGGTTCATTACTTTTTTCTTCATCCGTCCCATCTGAAAACGGGCACGCGCCCGCCTTTATTGCATCAAACCCTATTTCACAACGCGAGAACGAGTCCCCGTAGCCTGCTCGAGCCCGAATACTTTGGAATTCGGGGGACGGGAATTCGGGGGACGCAAAACTGGTTTCCGGATTAGGCCCTGGCGATCGACGTACGCGGCCTGCTGGCCGCCGCCCCGCCCGGTGCGCACGCCCTGGCACCTGCCGTAATCCGCGGTCACAACCGGCGCTTACCCTCTCGGGCGATTGATTTGCCCCGGCCCCTCGATTAACATGAGAGCCATGAAGATCGCCCTAGCGCAATTGAACCCGACCATCGGCGACATCCACGGCAACATGTGCCGCATCCTCGACGCCTACCATCGCGCTGCGGCCATGGGCGCCGACCTGGTCGTCACGCCCGAACTCTCGCTCCTCGGTTATCCGCCGAAAGACCTCCTGTTGAAGCAGGGCTTCGTGGCCGACAACCTGGCGGCCTTCGAGCACCTTGTGGGCGAGATCGGCCACACGGGCCTCATCGTGGGCTACGTCGACCGGACGGTCGGGCCGAGGGGCCTGCCGCTCCATAACGCCGCCGCCCTCATCGCCGACGGCCGCGTCCTCTCGAAGAAGTACAAGTCGCTGCTGCCAACATACGATGTCTTCGACGAGATGCGCTACTTCGAGCCAGGCGACGCCGGCCCCGAGACCGTTCTCTGTTACGGCCTGTGCCTGGGCCTTTCCATCTGCGAGGACATCTGGACCGAGGAGCCCGCCGGCCCGGTCGCACGGTACTATCACGGCAACCCGATCGCGGAGTTGGTCGAGGCCGGTGCGAACGTCCTGGTGAACATGTCCGCCTCGCCATTTGTCGTGGGCAAGTCCGCCCAGCGCCGGGCCCTCGTGCAGGCGCAGGCCACGAAGTACCGGCGGCCGGTCGTCTACGTCAACCAGGTGGGCGGCAACGACGAACTCATCTTCGACGGCGCCAGTTTCGCCATGGATGCCTCGGGCAAGGTCGTCGCCCAACTGCGGGCCTTCGCCGAGGACCTCGCCGTCGTGGACCTCCCCGGGCCGGTCCCGCAGGCGGCGGCGCCGGCGGACCTGCCGAGCGACATTGAGTCCTTGCGCCAGGCCCTCGTCCTGGGCATCCGCGATTACATGCGAAAGTGTGGTTTCAGGGAGGCCGTCCTCGGCCTCTCGGGCGGCATCGACTCCAGCATCACCGCCTGCCTGGCGGTCGAGGCCATCGGCCGCGAGAACGTTGTCGGCGTTGCCATGCCCAGCCGATACTCCAGCACTCATAGCGTTGAGGACGCGCGGGCTTTGGCAGAGAATCTCGGCATCCGCTTCCGCATCATCCCCATCGACGGGCCGCACCGCGCCTTTGAGGAGACGCTGGCCGAGGCCTTCGCCGGCCGCAAGCCCGACATCGCCGAGGAGAACATCCAGGCCCGCGTGCGCGGCACGATCCTCATGGCGCTCTCGAACAAGTTCGGGTACCTGGTGCTATCGACCGGCAACAAGAGCGAAGTGGGCGTGGGTTACTGCACGCTGTACGGCGACATGGCGGGCGGCCTGGCGGTTATCAGCGACGTCCCGAAGACGATGGTCTACGAACTCTCGCGGCAGGTGAACGCCGCCAGCGCGCGGCCGCCCATCCCCGAGCGGGTCTTCACGAAGCCGCCGTCGGCGGAACTGCGGCCCAACCAGACCGACCAGGACTCGCTGCCGCCGTACGACATCCTCGACGGCATCCTGGACCGCTACGTGCGGCAGGAACTCTCGCCCGACGACATCGCCGCCGCCGGCTACGACCCGAAGACCGTCGCCCGTGTGATCCGCCTCGTGGACACAAACGAATACAAGCGCCAGCAGGCCGCCCCCGGCCTGAAGGTCACCAGCCGCGCCTTCGGTTTCGGCCGCCGCATGCCCATCGCCCAACGGTACGGACCGACGAATCACGCGTAGGACCGCATGGCCGATGAAACCAATCCGCCGCCAGTGCCGGTCGCTAAGTCCGGAGGTTCTTTCTGGACCCAGATACGCGCCTCTCTGCCGCGCAACGTCTTGGCGCTGGGCGTCGTGTCGTTCCTTGCCGACTCTTCCAGCGAGATGATGATGTGGACGCTGCCGTTCTACATCTCGCTCCTGGGCGGCGGCCTGGTGTGGGTCGGCTTGGTGGAGGGGCTGCGAGAGACGACCGCCAGCCTGGTGACCGTCGGGTCGGGCTGGCTCTCGGACCGCATCCGCAACCGCAAGGTGCTGGTGGCTGTCGGCTACGGTATTTCGATGATCGTCAAGCCCATCCTGGCCTTGGCTGGCGCCCCGTGGCACGTGCTGCTCCTGACGAGCGCCGAGCGCGTGGGCAAGGGCATCCGCGGGGCGCCGCGCGACGCCCTCGTGGCCGGGGCCGTCGCGCCCGAGCACCTCGGCAAGGCTTTTTCGTTTCACCGGATGATGGACCACGCCGGGGCGAGCGTCGGCCAGATCGTCGGCGTGTTGCTGGCGATCTGGATGTTCCCGTACTTCCATCGCCTGGCCGACGCGGGGGCAAATCTCGTGCCCGCCGACGTCTTCCGCTGGATGTACGTCTTGGCGGCGGTGCCGGCGGCGATGGCCGTGCTGGCGATCCTCTTTTTCGTCCGCGAGACTCACGGCCAGATCAAGAAGAAGGTGCAACTGTCGTTCCGCGACTCCTATGACCGGCGGTTCTGGGCGCTGCTGGCGGCCATGCTGGTCTTCGCCCTCGGCAACTCGTCTGACATGTTCCTCCTCCTGAGGGCCGGGCAGATCCTGAATTATCCCATCCAGATGACGCACACCGATACGCGGGCGATGGCCGCCGCGTGGGACTTCCCGTGGCAACTGCCGCTGATGTTCTTCATCCTCAACGTATCGAAGATGGTCTTTACGATGCCCGGCGGGTTTCTGGCGGACCGGATCGGCCGCACGAAGACGCTGCTCATCGGCTGGCTCATCTACGCGGGCGTGTACTTCGCGTTCGGGTTCGCCGACCAGGCATGGGAGGCGTGGGCGCTCTTCGTGACCTACGGCCTCTTCTACGGTTTTACGGAGGGCGTGCAGAAGGCGATCGTGGCAGACTTCGTGCGGCCGGAAGTCCGGGGGGCGGCCTACGGCCTCGCGTACTTCTGCGACGGAATTGCGAAGTTCCCCGCGAGCCTCCTTTTGGGTATCATTTATGCGGCGGCGGGGCCGGCCTGGGCCTTCGGGTTCGGCGGCGCCTGCGCTGCGGCGGCATGCGTGCTGCTGGCGGGGGCGATGTGGGTATTCGACCAGAAGCGGCAGGCGGTAAGGTGAACCGGCGAAAGGGGCTCCCATGATCCAGTGCAAAGACTGCGAGTTCTGCGAGATGTCCGCGGACGGACAGGTCTCCCTGAAGTGCAACCCCTTTGCCGACATCAAGGAGTCGGAGTGCCTTCTGAAGTGGCAACTCCTGCGCCTGGACCTGATGACCCGCGCCTACATGGCCACCATCGCCGAGTACAAGCGCATCGCGCCGATGCAGGAAAAGTTGTACCGCCACATGACCCGCGAGGTCGACGAAGCCGACGAGGCCGACAAGTGGAAGCACCAGGACGACGAGGATGCCGACGACATCGACGAGCCGGACGATAAGCCCGGCGACCCGCCGCTCGACGACCGGCTGTAACGCTACAACGTAACATAAGCCTTCGCGCGGTGGGTCTCCGGCCCCACCGCGCGAAAGACGCGACTACAGGCGCGGAAACGAAGTATGCGCGGCGGGTCCGGAGACCCGCCGCGCAAAGTTGCGCCGTCGCTCCGAAACCGCCCGTCGCCGTAGCGGCGACGGCTAAACGTTCCCGGCTCACCTCGATGCGCCTCCGTCCGCCGCCGCGGCCTGGCGGCAGGCAAGGATTGCGGCGCCCAGCGCCCCGGTGATCTGCGGTTTGGGGGCGACCTGCACGGGGACCTTCAGCATGCGGCGAAGGGCATCCGCCATACCGGGGATGAGGGCCACGCCCCCTGTGAAGATGACCGGCGGCCTGGCCTCGCGGCCGATCATGGCGGCCACGCGCGATGCGATCGAGGCCTGCACGCCAGCCACGATGTCGGCCGGCTTCGCGTCGGAGGCCAGCAGGCCGATGATCTCGGTCTCCGCAAACACCACGCACATGCTGCTGATGGGGGCGGGCGACTTCGCGCGGCGGGCAAGGGCCCCGAGGTCCTCGAATCCGACGCCAAGCCGCGATGCCACCACCTCCAGGAACCGTCCCGTCCCGGCCGCGCAGCGGTCGTTCATGGCGAAGTCGTGAACGGTCCCGTCGGGGCTGAGGCGCAGGAGTTTGCTGTCCTGTCCGCCGATCTCGATGACGGTGGCGGCGTCGGGTACGGCATGGCGCACGCCGACGGCGTGGCAGGTGATCTCGGTGACCGTCGCGTCGGCAAACGTGAGGGCGTTGCGGGTGTATCCGGTGGCCACTGTACGGGCGAGTTTGCGGCGGGTGAGTTTCGCCTTCTTCAGGATTTCCGTGAGGAGTTCCTTGGCCAGCCGCTCGTGGTGCACGCCCTGGTCGCGGACGCCCGAGGCCAGCACCTTGCACGTGCCGCATTCCATCAGCACGATCTTGATGGCCCGCGATCCGCCGTCGATTCCGGCACAGATCATTGCTTTCTCCGTTCGAGTACTCCGTCATGCGTCAGTTGAGGGGTGGCATGGTCACGCTTTTGCGTGACCATGTGCCTCGAAAGGCGCCTGACCCGTCACTGCGACATGGCCACGCAACAGCGTGGCCATGCCACCCTGCAATCGACAATTTCACGTGCGGCGAATCGCCAGCACGGTTTCCACAAGCGCCTCCAGGCGCGTCTTCAGGGTCGGCCACAACGGGTCGGCCACGGGCGGCACTTCAAGTTCAACGACCGGCAGGCCGATTTGCTGCCGCACAATCTGGCCGATGACGCCGCCTTCTGTCGCGCAGTGGCTTGCCCCGGGGATGCGCGAGATCACGACGGCCTCGGCGCCGAAAGCGCGGGCGTCGCTCGCGATGCGTGCCGCACGGTCGGCCGACGGGCCGACCATCGGGTCGGCCAGCGCCATGCGGGCCAGCGCCTCCATGGGCGGCAGGTCCTCC
>JAPLMO010000470.1 GCA_026386995.1 Planctomycetota bacterium
TCGGGCATCAGGCACCAGGCCCGGATCTGGAGGCGATGGCTTGCGGCGTACCCGGTCAGAAGGTCCAGGAACCGGCGGCGGTCCTGGTCGTCGAAGAACAGGGCCTTCCCGCGCTTGGCCCGCAGGACGACATGGTGCGGCGTGCCGGGGATGACTAACCTCGCTGTGCGTGGCATGGCCGAAGTATACCACCGCTGGGGGGCCGGGTCAACTATAGCAGTTCACGCTTGACTGTAGCGAGTGTGTGCGCGGTGGGCAGTCTTGCCCACCGCGCCGCCTCTCGACATTCCGCGCGGCGGGCAGGACTGCCCGCCGCGCGAAGTGGAGTATACCACCTATGGGGGGTCGAGTCAACCAAAATACGGGACAGCGCCAGACCGCCCGGACCGCCGGCCCGGCCCGGCGAAACCGACTGGCGCTGTCCCTGATTGTTTTGGGGGCGCCGGAAGGGGTGTCGGAGAATCACGACCACTCCAGTCGTATATAGTATAGTATATAATCGCAGGCGTCCAAAACCCCTTCGGCGGCCTCAGGAGGTATCAAGTTCCGATCAAAAGTGCGTGTGAAGTGTCAAAAACCGGTAAAAAAGCGCCTTGCCCATCTTACCAAACGACGCAAAAACGGCCTTGGCGCTAGCGCCAAGAGGGTTTTTGACCCCGCGCGGCGCAAAAAGCGTCCGCTTTTGCCCTCCGGTATATACTAAAGTGAACGCGATACAATTCGCTACCAAAGTATACGAGTCCGCGGCTCCGTATGTGCTTGGGGGGGCCGTCTCCCGTGGCTGCCCCTTGTAACGGAGGCTCCACGGATTTATAGTATCCGCTCTTGCCAAACCGCGGTTTGATGCTTAGAGTTCTCGTACTTTGGTGGACCAACCGAAAGGGGAGAAACACATGGGGCGTTCCAAGATGACCCGTTTGGGCGTGGCGATGGGGCTGCTGGGGTTGATCGCGTCGATGGCGTCGGCGGCAGACTGGCCCCAGTTCCAGGGGCCCGATCGCAACGGCATTTCGCCCGAGACGGGCCTCCTGCACGCCTTCCCTGAAGGCGGGCCGAAGGTCCTCTGGACGGTCACGCTTGGCGAAGGCTACGGCGCGCCGGTCATTCGCGACGGCAAGGTCTACCTTCTCGACCGCCAGGAGAACCAGCGCGAGGTGATGCGGTGCTGGGACCTGGCGAGCGGCAAGGAGGAGTGGTCGGCCCAGTACGATGCCCCAGGCGAAGTGGACCACAACGGCTCGCGTGGCAGCCCGTCGGTCGACGATAAGTACGTCTTCTCGGTCGGCGTGTTCGGCGACTTCGTCTGCTTCAGCCGCGCGGGCCACAAGATCCTATGGCAGAAGAACATCCTGAAGGACTTCGGCGGCAATAAGCCGGGGTGGGCGGTCGCCCAGTCGCCGCTGCTCTACAAGAATTGGGTGATCGTGGCGCCGCAAAGCCCGACGGCGGGCGTGGCGGCGCTGGAGAAGGCCACCGGCAAGGTCGTCTGGCAGTCCAAGACGATGGGCAAGATGGACTACTCGTCGCCCCTGGTGACGCAGGTGGCCGGCCAGGATCAGATTGTGATGGAGAACGGCTCGCGCGTGGTCGGCATCGACCCGGCCAACGGCGAGATCCTGTGGACTTACGAGGGCCTGCCTGTGAAGGTGGCCCAGGTGCCGCCCCCGACGCCGATCGGCGACGGCCGCTTCTTCGTCTCGGGCGGCTACGACGCCGGTTGCGCGATGTTCAAGGTCGAGAAGAAGGACGGCAAGTTCGCCGTCACCGAACTCTTCAAGAACATGAATTGCAACTCGCACATCCACAACATGATCCTCTACAAGGGGTTCCTCTACGCCAGTTGCAACACCAACTCCAAGAGGGACGGCCTGGTGTGTCTGGACCTGGACGGCAACGTGAAGTGGAAAACCGGCAAATCGCCGAACTTCGACAAGGGCAACTTCATCTTTGCCGACGGCGTGATGTATATCATGGACGGCGCGGGCGGCCAGTTGCGCATCGTCGATCCCACCCCCGACGGCTACAAGCAACTGGCCGAGGCGAAGTTGCTCGCGGGCAAGGAGATCTGGGCGCCGATGGCGCTTTCAAACGGCAAACTCGTCTGCCGCGACCAGCGCCAGATGAAGTGCGTTGACCTGGCGGCCGCGAAGTAACGCCGCACGGCGTTTCTGTCGCGGACGTTTGACAAGCGGTGCGGGCCGGCATGGCGGCGCGCCGCTGCGCGACCGTGCTCCCCCGATGGGCACGGCAGGCCCGGTTGCGGCAAGGGCGCCGCGGCCGGCCATACCTGTGGGCTTGCTGCGGCGGCAACCCTTTCGGATAAGTTGCAACCCTCTTGCATGCGCGGGGATGCGCGCGTACGCTGAATGAGTGAGGCGAGGGGTGCCACGGGCGCCGAGCGGAGAGAAATCATTCGTGGCGAGTTTGCCCTTGACAGTCTGCGGCTCGGTTCCTAAACTCCCGCGCCTGCGGCCAAGGCGGACGAAGGGGAGAAGTTGCATGCCTCGCAAGCGTAAGGGTGGTGAACAGGGGCGTAAGGGGGCTGGCAAACGCAGTCCCGATCCGGTCTCCAAGGACGAAGTTAAGGACGAAGCCAAGGACGAAGCCTCCGCCCGTGCCGAAAAGCCTGCGGTGTCGGAACCCCCGCAGACGCCGGCCTCGGACGAGCAGGAATACACGGAACTGGTGCTACTAGTGCATGCAGCCAATATGACCGAGGCCGAATTGTTCAAGACGGAATTGTCAGCCTACGGCATCCCGACGTTCCTCGAAGGCGAGGGCGCAGGAGTCGCCGGAATCCCCGACGTCGGGGCGGGCGTTCCGGTCTTGGTGCCGGAGGAATATGCGGACCAGGCGGCGGAACTGATCGCCGAACTCGAGTCCGCCAAACCGGAGGGTAACGCCTTGGATGAGAAAGAAGACATCTTCGAAGAGGAGGACAAGGCCGAGGAAGTCGACGAACTCGAGGAGGTGGAGGAACTCGAAGACGAGGACCTTGACGACGAAGAAGACGAAGACCTCGACGAAGAAGACGAAGACTGGGAAGAAGAGGAAGACGAAGACGAAGAGGAAGAGGAAGAAGACGACGCCGACGAGAAAGAAGACGACGAAGAGTGGGAAGACGATGACGAGGAAGACGACGACTACTAGCCCCCGTCCTGCGCGGCCTGTCCGCAGCATCCGGGCTCCGGCCCTCCGGCATCGCAACGTCTGAGGGTTTTCCGCGTGCCTATCCGGGTTGTCGAACGAATCTCCATGCGGCCCTTCCGGGGCCGCGCGTTTTTTGTGGACGGCCCCGCCATCGCGCGACTATAACGGCTGCACGGCCGGCCTCAAGGCGCGATTGCCCGGCAGGCGGCCGCGAAGAACGAACGGTCCAACGGAGAATCGTGGGAGGTTCCCATGTCTTACCTGCTTGGCATCGACATCGGCACCAGCGGCACCAAGACCCTGCTGGTGGACCGCCGCGGCAGGGCCCTCGCGTCGGTCACCGTCGAGTATCCCTGCTACGCCCCCCGGCCGGCGTGGAGCGAACAGGTCCCCGAGGACTGGTGGAAGGCCGCCGTCAAGAGCATCAGGCTGGCCCTGAAGCAGGCCCGCGTCACAGGCGCGCAGGTGACGGGCCTCGGGCTCTCGGGCCAGATGCACGGGTCGGTCTTCCTCGACAAGTCCGGCAAGGTCCTCCGCCGCGCCATCCTCTGGAACGACCAGCGCACCGGCGCCGAGTGCGAGGACATCACGGCCGCCGCCGGCGGACGCGATAAACTTGTCCAGATGGTTTCCAATCCCGCCCTGACGGGCTTCACGGCCCCCAAGATCCTCTTGGTCCGCAAGCACGAGCCGCGCATCTACGAGCGCGCCGCCAAGGTCCTCCTGCCGAAAGATTACGTCCGCTACCGCCTCACGGGCGAGTTCGCCACCGAGGTGAGCGACGCCTCCGGCACGCTCCTCCTGGACGTGAAGCGGCGCGCGTGGTCGAAGGAACTCCTGGGCCTCTTGGGCATCGACGAGGCCCTGCTGCCGAAGGTCTACGAGTCACAGGAAGTTTCCGGCCGCCTGTCGGCCGCGGCCGCCGAGGAAACGGGCCTCGCCGCCGGCACGCCCGTCGTGGGCGGCGGCGGCGACCAGGCCGCGGGCGCCGTCGGCAACGGCATCGTCCGTCGCGGCGTCATCTCGGCCACCCTCGGCACCAGCGGCGTCGTCTTCGCCCACGCCGACACGGTCGAGACCGACCCGCTCGGCCGCGTCCACACCTTCTGCCACGCCGTGCCCGGCAAGTGGCACGTCATGGGCGTCGTTCTGGCGGCGGGCGGCAGCCTCCAGTGGTTCCGCAACACCCTGTGCCAGGACCTCGTGGCGGCCGCGAAGAAAAAGAAGGTCGACCCGTACGAACTCATTACGGCCGGTGCCGCCAAGGTCCCCCCCGGCAGCCACGGCCTTTACTTCCTCCCTTACCTGACGGGCGAACGCACGCCGCACGCCGACCCGCACGCCCGGGCCGCATGGGTGGGCCTCTCGAACATGCACACGCGGGCCGAGATGGCCCGGGCCGTCATGGAAGGCGCCACGTACGCCATGCGCGATTGCCTGGAGATCATCAAAGGCATGGGCGTGCCGATCACCGAAATTCGCGTAAGCGGCGGCGGGGCACGCTCCAGGTTCTGGCGGGCGCTCCAGGCCGACATCTACGGCGGCGCGGTCTCAACCGTCTCGAGCAAGGAAGGCCCGGCCTACGGCGTGGCCCTTCTGGCGGGCGTCGGCACGGGCGTCTGGGCGAGCGTTCCGGAGGCCTGCGATGCCACCATCAAGACGGTCTCGAAGACGAGCGCCAACGCGAAGAACGCGAAACGCTACGATGCGCTGTACCCCGAGTACGGCCAACTGTACCGCAGCCTGAAGGAGGACTTCAGCCGCATCGCCGGTCTGTACGCGTAAGAGCGAGCCCGCTAACACTACAACGCCAAGAGTGAGTTTGCGCGGCGGGTCGGAGTTTACCCGCCTGGGCGGAGACCCGCTGCGCAAAGTAGCGTTGTAGTACTAATACGATAGCGCAACTTCCGTATTGTGCGCGGCGGTTCTCCTGAACCGCCGCGCGGATTGCCGGCTGCCGGCGCATTCATGCGGCGCTCTTGCGCGGCAGGTCAGGAGACCCGCCGCGCAAATCGTATTCACGGGACTAAGCCAATCGCGTTTGCCGCGGCCGGCTCGACCGGCCGTTTCTTTTCGCCGTGCCTACGCCTCCGGACGACCGAAAAAGGTGTGCGGCGACGGCCGCAGGCTCGTACAATACGGCACATTACCTGCACGAAGGAGTAGCGTGTGGCGATCGAATTCAAGTGTCCGTGCGGTGCGATTTGTCGCGCTGACGAGTCCCGAGTTGGCGAACTTTTCCACTGCGACGCCTGCGGGTTGGACCTGCCTGTGCCGGCGACGGGCGAGGCGCCCCTTGCAGAAGTGGTGGCCGGCCCCACGGGCCCGTCGGTCGTGGAGGAGTTCAAGGCCCAGGTCGTCGACCGCAGCGGCTTCAACGAGATGATGCAGCAACTGCACGGCGTTACGGCGGCAGCCGAAGTGCCGGGATCACCCGCCGCTCCCGCGGCGGGCTCGACAGTCGCTGGCTCGGGTGCCAAGCCCCTCGCAATGGCGGCGGGCATGAGAACGCGCGGACCGGTTAAGCCGGCGACGCCCGTGTCTCGCGCGGCTCACCACTTCGGCTTCAAGAAGGTGATGTGGGGGCCGACGCTTGGCATCGCCCTGGTCTGCATCGGCGTGGGCATCTGGTGCTTTCTGCCGCACGAGACCGTCACGGACCTCGGTGGTGTGGTCATCAAGGAGCCGGAGATCGTCAATGACGCCCAGGGCGAAATGTGGGCCATCCCGCGGGGCAACACCCCTTCGCCTCACGATGACGGCACGATGTGGTCCAAGGACGCCCAGGGCCAGGAATCGGCCGCCCTAAAGATCGTTCGCGACGCCGCCGACCGCGCCTGGGCCGTGCCCCCTGGCAAGACCCTTACGACCTCCAAGAGCGGCAAAGTGTTTTACCAGGATGACGCCGGCTTCGACGTTGCGGCCGAGTCGGCGGAACGGTGGCTGGACGTCCAGGGCCAACTCGACAAGATCAAGTCTTACGGCGGCAAACGCGAGCAGGGGTACCTGGGGTTCGGCATCGCGCTGCTGGCGGTCGGCCTGGTGCTGGCGGGGTTCGGCGTCTGGTTGCTGGCGGACGTGCGGCAGGTCCGCCGCGAGCAGGCCGCCGAGGCCGAGAAGGCGGCCCAGGCTGCTGCCGCAAAGGCCGAGCCGGTGAAGCCTATCCTGACTGACCCGACGCCCGGCGGCCCGGTTGCCGCCAAGGAAGGCGCGGAGGACAAGTGACCAATGACAAATGACAAATGACGAATGACGAATGACGAACGCCATTCCGAACTCACCCTGACCGAACAGGAACTCCTCGAGCGCCTGGAATGGTTCACGCACGTGCGGTGGGGGGCCGGCATCTCGGCGATCGTGTTCATGGCGATCGGGTGGTGGCTGTTCCAGGTCCGCTTCGACTGGGCCCCGGCCGTCGGCGTCGTTGCGGCCCTTTTTGTCTATAATTTCATCTTCTGGGTGCGGGCGCGGAGGCTGTACCGGCACGCGGGGATCCAGAAAGGCTGGATCACGCGTCTGGCCCACGCGCAGATCCTGTGCGACCTGCTTGCGGTGGCGGCCCTCGTCCACACGATTGGCGGCATCGAGAACCATTTCGTCATTCTGTTCCTGTTTCCGATGGTCGTGGCGAGCGAGTTCTTCGCGCCGCGCGTGGCCTACCTTTATGCAACACTGGCGACCGTTCTCATCAACGTGATCGGCTGGGGCGAGTACTTCTTCCAAGGCGCCTTTCATCACCCGCTTCTGGTCCTGGCCAACGGCGACGCGGCGCAGGCCGTGCCTCTTGTGGCCCCCGGCGCGGCCCAGCATTACGTCTTCGTCCTCCAGGTGTGCTTCGTCATGACGTTTGCCTCGTACGTGACGGTGTTCATCGCCGGGAGCATCGCCGGCCGCCTGAGGCTGCGCGAAGAGGAACTCCAGGTCGCGTATCGGGACCTCAGGGGCCTGGAGCAGGTCAAGTCGCAGTTCATGCGCAAGACCAGCCACGAACTCCGCGCCCCGATCGGGGCGGTGCAAAGCCTGCTGAAGGCCGCCGGCAGCCAGATGGCCATAGATGCGCCCGGCCGCGAACTGGTCGACCGGGCCGTCCGCCGCTCCGAGAGCATGCTCGACCTGATCGACGACCTCCTGCGCTACAGCCGCCTCCAGAGCGCCGCGGTGCTGGACCGGTTCGAGCCCGTTGAACTGGCCGAGATCGTGCGGTCGGCGGCCGACCTGTTTCGCGCCCAGGCCGAGGAGAAACACATCCAACTCCAGGTCCGCGCCGACTCGGCCGTGGTCTCGGGCGTCCGCGACAGCCTGACGGACGTCGTGGACAACCTCCTCTCGAACGCGGTCCGGTACACCCCAGCCGGCGGCCGCGTGACGGTCGAGTGCGGCTGCAAGGACGGCGAGGCGGTGCTGGCCGTGTCCGACTCGGGGATCGGCATCCCGCCCGACGAGTTACCGCGCCTTTTCGAGGAGTTTTTCCGCGGCCAGATTGCCAAGCAGACCGTCCAGCACGGCACGGGCCTGGGCCTGACGATCGTCAAGCGAGTCGTCGACCTGCACCACGGCCGCATCGACGTTGAGAGCGAAGTGGGCCGCGGAACGACCTTCCGCGTGCGCCTGCCGGCCTGCGTCGCCCGCGCCTGAGACCGCCGAAAAGCGGTCACCGACATAGCCTGCAATTTATTTCCGTTCACTTTACTGCCTATCAGGCAAAAAAAAATGCACAAAACCGGCCCCGGCGATTTGACTTTTCGGGAATCTGTAGTATAGTCTTCCTGCGGAGAGATAGTGGGGAAACGGTCCGGAGGGGCCGAATCGTTACCCCGTGTGTTTTTAGGGCTTTTTCAGGGTTTGAGGAACTTTTTGTAGAAGGGCCGCGTTGCGGGGGACGTTATGCGGCCCGACCGAAGGTTCGCCCAGGCGAATCGGCGGGAACTCAACTGAATAGATAGTGTTCTTGAAAGGCGATCCGGAGGGATCTGAACCCTGCCGGACCGCCTTTTCTTTTTGTGCGGGTCCGGGCTGGCGGTTGGACCGTCCTGCCGCTCCCGGGATAGATGTGCGAGGCAAGCCGTACGGCTTGTCTGCGGAAAACGGTTGGTCGAGTGCAAGAAAAGGAGAAGACATCATGTCGCGGAGAACGATGAGGGGCATCTCTGTAGGCGTTCTGGTGGTGGTTACGTGGTTGCTTTCGGCGCCGGCCTCGGCGGGGCCGATCGCGGGCGGCGCGGGCGCCATGCCGGACTTCT
>JAPLMO010000138.1 GCA_026386995.1 Planctomycetota bacterium
GCTCATGAATCTTCTCGACAACGCCGCCAAGTACACGCCGCCCGGCACGCCGATTCAGATTCTGGCCTCCGTCGAGGGCGAGCAAGCGGTTATCGAGGTGGCCGACAGCGGCCCCGGCCTGGCCCCCGGCGAGGAGACGCAAATCTTCGACAAGTTCGTGCGGGGTGCGGCAGGGGCAACCGGCGGCCGCCGCGGCGCCGGCCTCGGGCTGGCCATCTGCCGCGCGATCGTCGAGATACACGGCGGCCGCATTTGGGCCGAGAACCGGCCCGGCGGCGGGGCGCGGTTCATCTTCACGGTCTCCGCCGAGGGGCAGCCGCCGGCTGTTGACGCCGAAGCGGACCAGCCGCCGGAATAGAAAGTCGTGAGGGCTGCCGTGAGCGAGAATCCTGGCTTGGTACTGGTGATTGAGGACGAGGTCGCCATGCGGCGGTTTCTTCGCGCGTCGCTTACGGCAGCGGGCTTCCACGTTGCCGAGGCCGAGACCGGCGACGCGGGCCTTAAGGCCGCCCCCCTCCAGCCGCCCGACATTGTAATCCTCGATCTCGGCCTGCCCGACATGGATGGCCTGGAAGTCATCCGCCACCTGCGTACCTGGTCGCAGGTGCCGATCGTGGTGGTCTCGGCCCGCGGCCAGGAGAAGGACAAGGTGGCAGCCCTCGACCTGGGGGCCGACGATTACCTCACTAAGCCGTTCAGTGTCGGCGAGCTTCTGGCCCGCATCCGCGTGGCGATGCGCCATGCCGTACGCATTGCGGCCGGCGGTGCCGACAAAGCAACGCAGTTTTTCGTCGGAAACCTGAAAGTGGACCTGGCCGCCCGCCGCATCTTCGTGGCCGAGAAGGAAGTTCACCTGACGCCGCTGGAATACCGCCTCCTGGGCATACTGGTGCACAACGCCGGTAAGGTGCTCACCCACCGGTTCCTGCTGGAGTCCGTCTGGGGGCCGCCCTACATGGAGGAGATGCACTACCTGCGCGTCTACATGGCCAACCTCCGCCGCAAGCTGGAAGCCGACCCCACCCGCCCGCGCTACCTTCTGACCGAACAGGGTGTTGGCTACCGCCTGGTGGATGAGTGATCTGCGGGGAACAGGACTACACGTTCCTTGTGGCTTGATCGGGGACAACGACGGTTACAACGGTGCCTTTGCCAAGTTCGCTTACAAACAAAACACTTCCGCCCAGGCGTTCGCAGGCATGCTTGACGATGGCCAGGCCGAGAGGATGGCAACAACCTCGTCTCGCCGTTCTCACGGGATCAGGGTATGGCGGGGCCTTCTTCTCTGGAAAGACAAGGCAATCTCCTTCTTCGGGCTGTTAAACAAGCACGCGTCTGCCCACTATATCTGCGTAAGGAGGGGATTTGTCGCGCGGGGTTTCTGATTTGCGGATAGTCGTTGGCCATTTGTGCGGTTATGGATCGCATCGAGGCGCCGCGCATCGTCGCCCGCGGTCCAGGCCGGCGACAACAACACCCGTGCGTCTTTCGGCCGGAAGCGCCAGCGATTACCGATTGACAACTCGTCAGGAGCGAGTAATATCAGCCGCGGAGGTAATAGACAATGTCCACTAGCAGACGATCTCCGAAGGCGGACTTGGAAGAGTGCCCATGTTCGGGAGCGACGCTGGCCAGGCTGATCCAGCCCGCGATCATGTCGCTCCTGGCCGGCGGCTCGCTGCACGGCTACCGGATCGTGCAGCGGCTGGCGAAGACGCCCCTGCTGGGCGGAAGCCGCCCTGACCCGACGGGCGTTTACCGCATGCTTCGCATCATGGAGAAACGAGGGCTCGTCGTCTCCTCCTGGGACCTCTCTGACACCGGCCCGGCCAAGCGGCTGTACCGGCTGACCCCCGAAGGCCGCCGGTGCCTCGGCCGCTGGGTCGAGACGCTCACGGGGTACCACCGGGCGATTGGAAAGCTGCTGGCCCTTCTCAAGCCGGGCGGCAAATCGCCCGCGAGCGGCAGGGCGCGAAAGTGCGGATGCCGAAAGGAATGACGCAGATGCAGCGGTGATGGCACAGGTGGTATCGACCCGCTCGGATAAACTGAAGGGCGCCACTCCATGTGCAAACGCGATTTTATCGGCGAAGCGGTGGGCACGTTCCTGCTCGTCCTCTTCGGCTGCGGATCGGTCGCGGTCTCCGTGCTGTTCGGTTCGCACCAGGGGCTGATGCAGGTGGCATTGGCGTGGGGCATCGGCGTGATGTTGGCCATCTACCTGACGCGGCATCTCTCCTGCGCCCACCTCAATCCGGCGGTCAGCCTGGCCATGGTGATGAGCGGGCGGATGCCCTTCCGCAAGCTGCCGGTCTATGTCGGCGCCCAGCTTGTCGGGGCCGTGCTGGCGGGCCTGGCGCTCTATGGGCTGTTTGGCCCTTCCATCGCGGCCTACGAAAACGCCCACCAGATCGTGCGGGGCACGGCGGAATCGGTACGGACGGCCATGATGTTCGGGGAATACTATCCCAATCCGGGCGGCACGGCGGTAGTCTCCCTTCCCCTTGCCATGGGGGCGGAAGCCTTTGGCACGTTCCTGCTGGTACTGATGATCTTCGCCCTGACCGAAGGCTGCAATGTCGGACGCCCGGACAACGCGCTGGCCCCTGTCTTCATCGGACTGTCGGTGACCTCGATCATCTGCCTCATCGCGCCGCTGACGCAGGCGGGGCTGAACCCCGCGCGCGATCTTGGCCCGCGGTTGGTCGCCTGGCTCATGGGATGGGGAGACGCGGCGCTGCCCGACAACGTCGGCGGCTTCTTCCATGTGTATGTATTGGCGCCGCTGATCGGCGGCGTTCTCGCCTCGCAGTTCTTCGTTCGGGTGCTGGAACCCGCCATGAAGGAACCGGCCGATTCGTGCGACTGCGAAACAACACAAGTGAACCCCAAGAAAGTGAACTGTCCATGCCAACAAGACTGATCCTGGTCGGCGGCTTTCTCGGCGCGGGCAAGACAACGCTGCTGTGGGAAGCCGCGCGGTGCCTGATCGGGCAGGGCCACGCCGTCGGCCTGGTCACCAACGACCAGGCCCCCGATCTCGTCGATACCGCCTTCCTGTCGCGCTCCGGGGCGGGCGTGCGCGAGGTGGCGGGGAGCTGTTTCTGCTGCAACTTCGGCGGCTTCATGGATGCCGTGCAGTCCCTGGCCAAACAGGGCGCGGATATCGTTATCGCCGAGCCGGTCGGCAGTTGCACCGACCTCTCCGCCACGATTCTGCAACCCGTGAAGGACAAGTATCGCGAGATCGTCCTCGCTCCGCTAACCGTCCTCGCAGACCCCGAGCGAGTGCGGGAGGCGCTGCGGGAGAAAGCCCCTCTGTTGCACCCCGACGCGCTCTATATTCTCCGCCTACAGTTGGAAGAGGCCGACCATATTCTGTTGAACAAGGTCGATATGCTTGGCGAGGAAGAACGAAGCGCCATGGCCGAGGCGCTCCGCGGAACATTCCCGAATTCGGAGGTCGGCGCCATCTCCGTGCGCACGGGCGAGGGGCTGGATGCCTGGCTCGCCGCCGTTCTCGGCGGCAACCCGGCCGGCAAGCGCGTCGTCGAGGTTGACTATGACCGCTACGCCGAGGGCGAGGCGGTTCTGGGCTGGCTCAATGCCGTGTCCGACCTCGAATCCGCCGGCGGCAAGGCCGATTGGGGGAAGTATGCCCGGAATCTTCTGGGCCGCCTGCACGAAGCGTTCAAACAACACAACGCCGAGATCGGGCACGTCAAGCTGGCGATCGAGTCCGGCGGCGAGGAATGCACGGCCAATCTCACGTGCCTGGGGGGAGAAGTCGCGGTGCATGGCGGCGAGTTGTTCATGGGCGACCAAGCCGCCCTTATCCTGAACGCCCGTGTGCAGATGCCACCGGAGACGCTGGAAAAGATCGTAAGGGCCGCCCTTGGCGCGTCCGGCGAGAGCGGCGTATCGGCCAGGATTCGCACGCTCCGCTGCCTCATGCCCGGAAGGCCAAATCCGACTCACCGGTATTCGCGCACGGTGTAACAGAACTTGCAACCACCACGCTGCCGGCTCAGAGTTCATACCCACATCAGTGGGGCGAGCCAAGAGCACGACCGCAACGGGGTCCGGCCTGCGATGCAATGGTCGGACCCCGTAGGCGGTTGTCCACTCTGCGGGCACAAAGGGTGAACTGTACCCTGTCATTTTCGAGGACTGCCAGTCCCCCCTCGTCACTTCGCTTTGCGTGCTACGAACAGCCCCTGGATGATCTTGCCCGCGTGGGCCAGCTCTTGTGCGAACTGCATCTCGCCGCCCAGGGCGCCCATCAGGTTCATGTCGAAATTGATGGTTCTCAGTGCATCGTAGGTAAGTTGCATGTTGAGCATATTCAGGTAGAGGTCGATGCACGGGGCGTAGCGGCCGGTGTCGGCGGCGATCTGGACCTCGCAGCCGTTGGCCGCCAGAAGACTTGAGTAGCCGCCGATGTCCTGCATGTTCGGGAACTTCATGAACGCCAGGAACCGGTCGGCCTCGGCGGCGGTCATGGGCTTACCTTCGACCCAGTCGGTGAAGGCGATGGTGCCGCCGGGCCTGACCAGCCGCGCGGCTTCGGCGATGAGTTTGGGCTTGTCGACGACGTAACACCAGGCGTCTTCGCCCCACACGAAATCAGCGCAGGCGTCGGGCAGTCCGCTGGCGGTCACGTCGGCGAGGACGAAGTTGATTTTGCCGTCCGAGCCCTCGGCCTTGCAGCGCTGGCGGCCGCGCTCTACAACGGTGGGAGTGGCGTCTACGCCGGTCATCTTCGCGACGCCGCGAAACCGCGTGAGGAACCGCATGCCGGCGCCACTGCAGCAGCAGAGGTCCACGCCTGCCATGCCGGCCGAGATCCCCGCCTTATCGGCGAGGTCCAGCGACGACTTGAAACCCCCGATGTGAATCTGCTCGCCCATGACGAGTTCCCACAGGTCTCCTTCGGGACCGCCATAGACGGCCTGCACGTCCTTTAAGCCGATACCGCTCTTGGACTTCATGAGGCAACCTCCTTGCGGGCACGGGTCTTTGCCACTGGCCACCAGTGGCCGGACAACCGCTCCGGCCCTGGGGTCGCGGTTGCCCGGGAGGGAAACACTCCACTCAGCCAGGTGATGCAGCGCGGACGGTTTCAAACGGCACTTCGGCGCGCACCGCGATGCGAGCCGAATCGGACGGCGAGTAATCGGTCTCGATCATGAGGTACGTCATCTTCAGTTCCTCCTCGGCCATTCCTTGCGTAACCACAACGCCATAATGCCATCCGCACTCCTCGTACGCAATAGCATACCGGCATCAAAAGACATCTGGCCGCAGTGTTTAGCTTGCCGATAATTGTCTTGCGGAGGGGCTGTTCTTGTACTAGCGTACCATTGTTGCGCGAAGGGTTTTGGTCGTCTGGTGTCGAGATCGAGGGAATGCTCGTGTACCGTTCTATGCACTTACTCTGAGTATCGATAGTCAGCCCGGCCGTGACGCGCCGGGAAGGAACCCCGAATTGGCCATTGCGCGCCATCACGGATTGTCCGTGCCCCCAGAGCCTGACGCCTGTGGACCACGATTCCCTGCCCCCAATCCTCTAGGGCGCCTCCCGCGACTCCGCCTTTCCGCCTACTTCCGCCTCCCGTTTGCTTCACAGGCCTGTGACCACACGATCCGCCATCGTCCGTGCGGCGACGGTCTCTTTCCGATGAAATCGCAGCCACCGTGTTGGTGTAAGTCGGAGAATCCGCGTCGGCATATACGTGTCTATGGACCGCGTGTCCGAAACCAATAGGAGAACTCGTATTATGAAAACCGCAAATCAGCCTCTTGTGAGCAGCGCTGGCCTGGCGAGATGGGGAACCGGGCTTCTGGTGATGGTTCTGGCCCTGGGCTGGACACAGGCGGGAACCTTGGCCGGGGACTTGCCGGCCTTGGCAGGCACTCCGGCCGAGGCGCCGAACCTCTACTTGGAGCCGTCGGCTGCGGCCGATACCGCACTCGTCACTCCGACCGCCGAACTGCCGGCCGCCCCGGCCGCCGGCCAGCCGACGATGAACATCGACCCGGCCCTCGTGGCCGACCCGGCCCCCGCAGGCGCCGCAAGCGGCGACCCTGCGGCCGCTCCGGCCGCCGCCGGCGAGAAGCCGTGCGTCCCCGGGACGCACAATCCGCCGCCCCTTCCGCTGTACAACGTTGAGGGCCAGGGCGGTACGCTCTTGGTGCCGATGGCCTACCTGATCAACTGCGAGTCGCCGGGAACTGTGATCGGCATGCCGACGGCCGGCTACACCATGGTGAGGGCCGGCACAAAGACCGTGCAGGAAGTCCACCTGTCGCAGACTTTCTACCGCCGGATCGAAATCGGCTACACGATGGGCACGCTGGACCTGGGGGACTTCCCCCGCGACGTGCGCCGGGCGACCGGCGTTGACATCGGGTTCCAGCACGTCGTGCTCCACAACTTCAACCTTCGCGGCATGGTGATCGAGGAAGGCAAGTACAACCCGGCCGTCACCGCCGGCGCCACCTTCAAGTACAATCCCAATGTTCAGACCATCGACCGGCGCTTGGGCGGTGGTGTCACGGCTCTGGGCTTTGAACGCTCCAACAGCGTTGACTACACGCTCACCGCCACGAAAACAGTCATCGAACCCCTCTTTAAGCGGCCGCTCATACTGACCGGCGGCATCCGCTTCAGCGAGGCCGCCCAGTTGGGGTACCTGGGCTTCGGCGACACCTACCGGATGACCGGCGAAGGCAGCGTGGTGTACCTGATCACCGACTGGCTGGCGGTCGCGTACGAATATCGCCAGAAGAAGAACCCCTACGACACGCTCGGCACGCTGGTGGGCAAGGAAGGGGCCTGGCAGGCCGTCGACGTGGCCTTCCTCATCAATCCGCACCTGACGTTTGCCGTCGGCTGGCTCTGCGCCGGCAACGTGGCCAACGGCCGCGCCGACAACGGCTGGGGGTTCCAGATCAAGTACGAGTTCTAATACGACGGTGCGGCTTTCAGGGTTTTGCGCGGCGAGTCTCCCGACCCGCCGCGATATGGGGCTCACGGCGCCAACGCGGCGTCAAGGATTCTGGTTTGAGCAGGAGGATACCCATGAGAAGGTCAGGGCTTTTGCTGTCCGTCCTGGCAGCAATGTTGGCGTTCGGAGCGGCGCACGCGGCACAGGCGCCCTCCCTGGTCGGCAAAGCTGCGCCGGAGGTCTCCGTGCAGGACTGGTTGAACACGCCGCCGCTCACGCTGGCGGCGCTCCGCGGCAAGATCGTGGTCGTCGAGTTCTGGGCCACGTGGTGCCCGCCCTGCCGCAAGTCCATTCCGCACCTCATCGAACTTCACAAGAAGTACGCCGCGCAGGGCGTCGTCATCATGGGCCTCACGGACGAACCGAAGGCCAAGGTCGAGCCCTTCGCCAAAGAAATGGGCATGATCTATCCGGTCGGTTGCGGCAGCAAGTCGTCGGGCGCGTACGGCGTGACGGGCATCCCGCATGCGGCCATCGTGGATACCGCCGGCAACGTCGTCTGGGACGGGCACCCGATGCAGCCGGATTTCGAGTCCACGCTCGAGGCGCAACTCAAGAAGACGCCGCCCAAGGTGGCCAGCCAACCGAAGGGGCCGTCACCGCTCGAGGACATCTCCGCTTCCATGCAGAAGGCCCAGTTCGGCCGCGCGGCAGCCTTGCTCGCCAAGTTCCAGGCTCCGGAAGGCAATACGGCAGCGAAGAACCAGGTCGAACGCATCCGCAAGGCCCTCTTGGCACAGGCACCTGCCCGGCTGGCCCAGGGAGAAAAGAGCCTTGCCGCCAAGGAATACTACAAGGCCAGCGAGGCGTTCCAGGATGTCACCCTCATGGCCCCCGACTCACCGCAGGCCAGGAAGGCCGAGGAGCGGCTGAAGGAACTCCAGGCCGACGAGAAGATCAGGGCTGAAGTCGAGCAGGGCCGCGAGAAGGCCGCCGACGACCTGCTGACTGATATCCTTAAGCGCGAAAAGGCCGGCCCGGCGGCAACGGTCAAGGCCCTGGAAGATCTGGCCGAGCGGTTCCCGAACACAAAGGCCGGCGCGGCGGCAGCCGAAAAAGCCAAGGCGTTGAGCACCAGCCAAGCCGGCGCCAAGACGGAATGACGGGCTAGTGAAGGCTCCCTGAGGATGCGCACAAGCGGGCATGCCACGAGCGACTTCTTCATGCGGCGGCGGCCGGCCGCTCGCGAGTGTGCGCCTGCCGTGGCGACCCGATCTGCACGGTCTGCCGCGTCCCTGCTCATCGGTTGCGCGCTGGTATCCCTTCTGTCCGCGGGCTGCGCCATGAACGACGGCGTGAGCCGGGTCGTGGAGGTTGGTCCGGGACAGTTCAACAGTGTGGTCCTCCAGTCTCGGCAGCCGGTCCTGGTCAACTTCTACAAGCCTGGCTGACCGGCCTGCGCGCCGCTAGACCCGGTCATGGATGACCTGGCAAAAGAGTACTGGGGCCGCATCAAGGTTGTGCGGTTCATGGCCATGGCGCGCTTTGGGGACGTGCCATCGCCCGAGATCAAGGAGCGGTACGACATCACCTACATCCCGACGGTGATCCTGTTTGATAAGGGTGTTGAGGTTGACCGCTGGCGGCTTGTGATCATGGAAGATGTGTACCGCTACGATCTGAACAAGTTCCTGAAGGCCCGCGCGGCGAAGGCGCCCGCCAAGGGCGCGGACCCGGCGGCAACTGGAACGTAGGGCACCGCGGTGAGTACTGAGGCCGCATGGCTCAGAAATGCCCCGGACGAAGTTTGCGGGACGCACAGCGCGAAAACAAAGGCGATGGGCCGCAACTGACCCATCGCCTTGCACATTGGACGGCCGTTTGCCTTCTCAGACCTGCGTAATATCGGCCAGCAGTTCCTCGGCGCCCGCCGCATCGACGAGCGTCACGTACGCGCTCTTGATATTGTCGCTGACGGACTGAGCCGAAAAGTTCACGCCCTGGAGCGACCACCCGCGGGTGCTGCCGACGGTGGCGTCGATCGAGTCGCCGGCGATGATGTTGATGTCGCCGTCGCCGGGGATGATGCGGCAGACCTTGAGGTCTTGGATGTCGCCGCCCGCCGCAATGTTCACCACGCCGCCGCTTCCGCTGATGACGCCGACGACCATCCGTTCGATGGAGCCGGCAACGAGTTCGCCCGTGAGGGGGTCGACTTCGCCCGAGATGCCGCCGCTGGCGTTGATGCCCGCCAGGATGTTGACCAGCCCGCCTTCGCCGGCCTCGATGCGGTCGGCCGCGAAGCTCTTGATGTCGTTGAAGGCCTGGATCTGGACGGCGGGGTCGCAGCCTGTGCGGCCGGTGGTTCCGGCGATGAGCCCGGCCTGGAGGTCCACGATGTCGCGTTCGGCAACGATGCTGACGTAGGCGTTGCCGCCGTTGCGGGCCTGGCCGCCCAGGATCTGGTCGGCGTAGAGGGCTCCGATGTCGGTCTTGGCATGGATCTCGACGTACGAGAGGGCCTCCGCGCCGGTGGCGGTGCCGCCGTCGATAGTGCCGGCGATGATCTTGCCGATGTTTCCGCCTTCGCCGGGGGCCCAGGTGTCGTCGGCCTGGAGCAGGACGGAGGACTGGGCGAGCGATGTGCCGTCGGCCCTCACGCGGCCGGCCGTGATCCGCCCGGCCATGACTAGGCCGATGTCGTTGCCGGCGATGAACTGGACGGTCGGATCGGCGATGGCGACGGTCGCATCGGTGCCCGTGATGAGATGGGCGCCGATGAACGAGATATCGCGTCCGGCCCTGACGAAGAGGCCGGCCTCGGCGCCGTCGCCGGTGGCCGTGCCGCCGGCGAAGGTGTCGGCGGTGATGGCGAGGATGTCGTTGCCGGCGTTGATGTCGACGCTGACGCGCGCTCCGATGCCGCGGGCGTTGCCGGCGTCGATACGCTCGGCCACGAGGGTCTTGATGTCGTTGCCTGCGTTGATGGCCACGGTGGCCACGGCCCCGTCGCCGTTGGCCGTGCCACCGGAGATTTCGCCCGCGACCAGCTTCACGATGTCATGGCCCGCGGAGATGTTGACCGACGGGTCGCCGCACCGCCGCGCGGTGCCGTGGCCGAGGATCTGGCCGATGCGGGCGTCCACGAGGTCGTTGGTAACGGCGATCATGGCCGAGGCTTCGCCCAGGTCGACGGACTCGCAGCCCACCAGGGCCGCGGCCCGAAGAGACAGAATGTCCGTGGCGGAAATGAGGAGGTTGGCGGAACTGAATTCGCCGGTCCCTGTTCCGCCGGAGAGACGCCCCGCCTGCAGCTTGCCGATGGTTCCGCCGGCGGAGATCAGGGCCATCGCGTAGCCGCCGTCGGTGGCCCGGCCGCCGTCCATCTCGCCGACCACCAGGCGGTCGATGTCGGTGCCGGCGCTGATGATGAGCATGCCGTTGGCGCCGCCGGTGATCTCGTCGGCGTAGAGGCACCCGATCTTCTCGCCGGCCGAAATTGTGGTCATGTTGATCGAGCCGCGGATCTCTTCGGCCTGCAGCGAGTCGATGCTGCCGAGGGCCGAGATCGTGGCGTCCTCGATCAGTTCGGCCTCGACCGAGGAGATATTGCCGCGCGACGTGATCGCGCTTGAACCGCCGATGAATTCCGCCAGGACGCAGCCGAGAGACTCGGCGTCGATGGTCGAGCCTTCGATCTCTTCGGCCACGATCTTCGTGATTCCGCCGCCGAACGAGTCGATGTCCGCCTGCTCAATGTCGTAGGCGACGAGCGAACCGATGGCGCCCTGGGCCGAGACGACACCGCTGATCTCGCCGCAGACCTGGATGCAGCCGATGCCTACGGCGGAGTCGGCGCCCGCCAGATCACCGTCCCTCAAGAGAATGCTGCTGATGCCGCCGAGGGTGGCCTGGGCCGAGAGCACGTCGCCCTTGCCGACCTCCAGAGCGCCGATGGAGCCCGCCTGGACGCTCGTCGTGCCGGCGATGGGCGCGTACGTGCGGCAACCCATTCGGACGCTGACGCCGACCTTGGCCGAGGCCAGGAAGAGGTCGTCGCTGAAGTCGTCGGGCGTGGCGTCGCCGATCCGGCCGATGGCGGCGTTGGTGACGAGTTTGGCGCCGTTGCCCAGGAGGTCGACGCGGTCGATGAAGCCGCCGCCGGTGTACGTGAAGTCGATGCTCGGGCCGCCGGCGCCTGCGGCGTTGTAGAGGATGGCGTCGCTCGTCCCGTCGTGATTCAGGTCAAAAAGTTGCGACTGCCCCGGCGCGAGGGCGCTCAGGAGGAGCCTCGATTCCAGACCTTCCAGTGTGGGTGCGTGCATGCAATCTCCTTTGCCGCCAATGGCGGCGATTACCCCCTACCCCTTAAGGCGCAAACTCTCCACGTCGCCTGGCCGTCAGAACAGCCCAAGGCAGACTTACGTGGTTGCGCTCTCGTAGGTTTTATCGGACATCGGCAGGCGAGCCTTAAAGAATTTGTGTTAAGTTTGCATTTTGGAGAAGAGGTTTAGGGGGGCGTCTTCCTTCGCGGACTCGACGGGCGGAGCGGCGGTTCTCACGACCGGCACCGTGATCGACGTGTATTTCCTCGACAACAATCCGGCGATGGGCGGGTACAAGGCCAAGTTTTTTGCCGCACAGATTCCATGGACGCCATTACGCCATATCCCGGCCGATAAAGCCCCGGCGCGAAAGTGAATCCACAGAACATCTGCTCAGTTGGTTTGCCGGGGATCACTTCTGGGGCGCGGTTGTTGGGTTGGGGTTAGGGTGTTCGAGCCATTCATCGGAGGTCCAGCGTGCGGCTTGGGATCCGAGCAGGCGTTCGACGATGTGCAGCGCGCCGTCGATGCCAGCGGTAACGCCGGCGGTGGTGATGATCCTGCCGTTGTCCACATAGCGTTGGCCGGCTACGACCTTGCACTTGGGGGCGGCCTTCTGGAGGCTGGCCAGGCCCCAATGATGGGTGGTGGCGGAGATACCATCGAGCAGTTGCGCCCGCGCCAGAAGGAACGCACCCATGCAGACGGAGAGGGTGATCTCGGAATCCTTGCTGGCTTGGCGAATCCAATCCATGCCCGCGGGAGTGACGTTGTGCATGTCCCCGCCGGGGATGACAACAACATCGGCTTTGGGGGCATCCTTGTAGGCGAAGTCCGGCTTGACGGTCACACCGCCCATCGTTTTCAGCGGTTCGGTGCTGGCGGCGACGGTAACGACGCGAAAACCCTTGCCCTCTGCCGCGACGATGAATACATCGGCCGGCCCCGCAAAGTCCAGCAATTCCACCCCTTCGAAAAGAAGGATCGCTACGGTGCGTTGTTTGAGTTCCTGCTTCATATTCGAGCCTAGTTCCGAGGCAGATTCCCGAGGGGGTTCCGCCCACAGGATGCCCAGGCCGACCGCACAGAGGATACACACCGTACCGAAAACGCAGAATCGTGGGAGGAACATGGCTGGAACCTTGACGCCCTTATAAATCGGGGTTTTCCACATGACCTTGAGCCGCAACCATCGCATATCATCAGTGTTCGACTACATCTTATCCGACACGTCCAATGCGACTCCTCTTTAACGATCATCGTCAGCAGTTTCCATGATTTTATCTCGCCGTCGCACTGTACCAAGAGAATTCTCGATGCCCCAAACCTTTGCGGAACCCTCCCAACAGCGTCGAAGCCCGCGTCCGCAGGCCAGGGAAGGAGCCTTTTCCCCATCTCCCCGCGATTGAAACAGAACGCTTGGATAAAGGCATTCTGTGCGGGTGAACCCAAGGGCGTAAGAGAAAAACTCCCCTCCTATATAGGAAATCCGGGCTTTTAACGAGTTGTGCCGCGTCACGAGCACCGCCACGTCTCCGAACGCCCCTCTCAGTCTAGGGTTGTTAAACAGAACCCGCCAGCGGCCCTGAGAGTCCGAGAGTTGGGGTATCCCGGGCCAGTACAGGCGGTTGCTGGGGTTAACAACCGGCCGAACCGAGAGTGACCGGCACCGCCACAAGTCCTTGCTGCAAAGGTAGTTGGGGGCGCGAGTTACGCCCCCTGGCGCTCGCGCAAACAAAAGGCCGCCCGAAGGCGGCCGTTGAGGTTTTGGCTCCCCACGCCCAACCACCCCCGGAACTCTCGCCGGCGCTCTCTGATCGGGAGGTTCCCCAAATGTGCAAACGCTACCACTATCCTGGCGTTTTGCTCGTCGGCTGGTGCCCTTTCGCACAGCCTAACGAACGGCGAACGCAAATTCGGTGGACTATTACACCCAGGCCCTTGGCATCATCCGGACCACGCTGTATAAGAAGATGAAGCGTTACGGCATCGAAGAAGAGTAGCACCCGCTTCGAGCCTGTTGCCGCGCGGGTCCGAGGGGGGCGGCGGGGCTCCTTCGCATTACGGCGCAGATCCGGGTAAACACGATGCGGCTCTCCATCCGAATCCGGCTTATCCTGGCCATGAACCTCCTGGTTGTGGGCGTGGGCGTGGCCGTCGGCTGGGCGGGCATCGAGGTGGCCGGCCGTGTGGTCGAGCATCGCCTGGTGGACGAGGCCGCACGGAACGCCGCCGGCATCTTCGGAACGATGCGGCTGCCGTTCTCGGACGTCATAATGACGCGCCTGCGGCAGATTTTAGGGGCGGAGGTTGCGGCCGGGCCCGTCAACCAGCCGATGGTCATTTCGACCAGCCTGCCGGAGGCCGAGGCCAAGGACCTGCGCACCCGCCTGGCGCAAGGTCCGTTGCCTCGCCGCACGCTTTTGGCCGGCAACGTTTACCTGGTGGGCCAGGCCGAGGCGCCCGAGCGCGGCCCGGCCTCGTCCGCGGACGAGCCGATGCGCCTGTACGTGCTCGTACCCGAATCGCAGGTTGCGGCCGCCAAGCAGGCGTCGGAGCGGACGATCGCGTGGGTCACGGTGGCGGCCATTGTGGCGGCCACGCTGCTGGCGTTCTGGCTATCGTCGAGCATTCTGCGTCCGATCCGGCGCCTGGCGACGCGGATGGACCTTCTCTCGGAGCAGGCGTCGGAGGAGGGGTTCTCCGGCAGCCGGGATGAGGCGGCCACGGCGGCGCCGGCCGAGATCGCC
>JAPLMO010000034.1 GCA_026386995.1 Planctomycetota bacterium
CGGTCGCCGTGCGCCTCAACGACCTCCTTGATGCCCTCGTTTAACTCCACAAAGAACGGGTTGTTCATGGTCTGGAACGTGACCCCGAACAGGCGCCCTTTCGATCCCTCCTCCTTGGCAGGTGCATCCGACTTGCCGCACCCAGCCAGCGCAGCGGCCAGAAGAACACACACCAGAGCCGTCATGATCTTGCGCATCCCAGTCTCCTTGTCCTGTCGGAGCCAACCGCCGGTGCGCCGCGGGCCGTTGCCTCTCGGCGCGTGGCCCACATTCAACACGTCTCCCGGCAGCGTTGCAAGTGCTATTTCCCGCAGACAGGGCAGACATGTGCCTCCTGAAAATCCCATCCGCGTGTGCTGGTCCACCGATTTTCGTGCCCTTCGCCTGGCGACATAACCTGTTTCTACGGCGTCACTTATGGTAGCCTCCGACACACCTGACCACAACTTCTTTCGGAGGCTTTTTTCGGAGGCTGATTTGCACGAGAACCACGGTTGCCCGAACCTGTTTCTCCCCCGTCACTGGAGCCGCCACGTCAAGTCCGCCCTGCCCCACGTCATCTCCCTGGCGAGGCTCGCCTGTGTCCACACGTGGACGCTGGGCCGCCGGAAGCCTTGACACACGCACCCGTCTGGCGACACAACTCCAGCGGACGCAGGCCGAGATTGCCCTCCTGCGTGAGGAACTCCGTATTAAGGACGCACGCACGGTACAGATTCCGGCCCACCGGCGGCCGCACTACCCGCCCACGGAGCGTATGGCCATCCTGGAACTGCGGGCCGCACGCGGATGCCCGTCGGCACGCTGCGGCGTGTGGCCTGACGATTCGCATGTCGGCCCAGTCGTTCAGGGCCACAGTCGCGGTGCGCCCTCACCATGAAATCTTGCTGCGAAAGAACGTCGTGTCGCCTTCCTGATGCGCCGCACCGCGCCACGTGAACACCAAATCCGACGGAATACCTGCATCTTGCCCTTTCAAACAGCCTAACAAACAGCGAACGTAATTTCGGTGGCCTAGTACTACAGTGCAACTTTGCGCGGCGGGTCTCCGTACCCGCCGCGCGTACCCCGTTTTCGCGCCCGTAGACCAGTTTTTCGCGCGGTGGGTACGGAGACCCACCGCGCGAAGGCTTAAGTTGCGCTGTAGTACTAGTTCACGGGGGGGGCTCAGGCGGTCGGCCGTCGCCAGGGCCGCCGCCGCGCTACGCCATACGCCGTGTGGAAAATTGTTGGGCCGCACGTCTGTAAGACCGTGCGGCCCAAACGCTGGGATGGGATGTCTCCTTTCATTATCAGGGGTTGCCCCAAGAACTTTAGCCCCGAACTGTGTCAGTTACGAGGGGGCCTGACTGGCCGCTGTTACTGGCCCGTGGCGGGCAGGGTCGTTTCTGTGGCGTGCAGTTCCACATCTGGAACCCGCTGCATGCCTGGGACAAGAACTTGGCCTCACAACATAATTTCCGAAACCGGCCCGATACCAGACTGGTTCAAGGGCAATAGCGTGGGTGGTTTCTGGTGGGGTGAGGGCGACGAGAAGTTTCCGTCCGCATTCGGCACAGGTTCCAATGTTGGGGCTTCTCGGCCGGACTGCTATTCGAGAGCGGCCGGGTAAGCAATCGTATAAACCGTGCATGGCAACTTTGGTTCGTTGCGGCACTCCGCCGCCGCGAGGCGCAGGGCAACGTTCAACCCAAGAAAGGTTCCCATGAGCATCGAAAAGAAATTCTGCAACCGCAGCGTGCTGCTGGCGGCACTGGCCGCAGTGATCCTGGCCGGCACCGCTCTGGCCGGGCAGCCGGGCAAGAGCCCGCTCAAGGGCTCGGCCAAGGGCTCGCTCCCGCTCAAGGTATTCATCCTGGCCGGCCAGTCGAACATGGAGGGGCATGGGGAAATAGGCGGAACGAAACAAGGGACGCTGGAGACTTTGCTCAAGGACCCGGCGTCTGCGGATCGCTACAAACACCTGGTCGACAAGAATGGAAAATGGGTCGTGCGCGATGACGTGTGGTGTGCATACGGACAAAAGGGCTGCCTGACCGTGGGCGGCTTCGCGGCGAAAGGCAGTATCGGGCCCGAACTCGGTTTCGGCTGGATGGTCGGCGACTATCTCGACAACCAGGTGCTGCTGATCAAGGTTGCGGTGGGCGGTACAAGTCTTGCCGGCAACTGGCGGCCGCCGAGTTCCGGTGGCACGGTGGGCGAGTGGTACACCAACATGATCAACGGCGTGAAGGAACAACTCCAGAACCTCAAGAAGGACTTCCCCGGATACGATGGCAAGGGGTACGAGATCGCCGGTTTCGGATGGCACCAGGGGTGGCAGGACGGGTGCAGCCAAGGCATGGCCGACGAATATGAGAAGAACATGGCCAACTTCATCCGCGACGTGCGCAAGGACCTCGGCGTGCCCAATATGCCGTTTGTGATCGGCGGTAGCGGATTCGGCGGATGGGAGCAGAAGGTGGGCCGCCGGCTGAAGATCATGGAAGCCCAGAAGGCGGCAGCCAGCCTCCCGGAGTTCAAGGACAACGTTCGATACGTGGAAACCCGCGGGTTCTTTCGGCCCAGGGAACTCTCTCCAAATGGCTTCGGGTACCACTGGAACTGCAATGCCGAGACCCACTACCTGATCGGCGAAGGCATGGGCAAGGCGATGGTGGAATTGCTCGGCGGCCCGAAAGCGCCCGCCAATCCGACTGGGCCTTCGGAGAATAAGTAACAGGGGGAGGCATCCTGTGAACGCGGGTTTCGCGGATGACCTCCGACCCTGGTGCGCGGTCTGTAGTATGAGGCGGTTGAAACACGGGAGTCCTGGCGAAATCATTATGGGAGATACGTTATGAATACACTGAAGACACAATCGGTCCGATGGCTCGTCGTTTGCAGCATGTCGTTGCTGCTGCCCATGAACCTCCATGCGTGGGAACCAAGCACCAAGGACCTGGATGCGGCCATCAGCGCCGGCGATTTCGCCGGATATTTTGCCAACATCTCCACGTGGCTGAGCCAGAAAGTGCCAGCCGACCCGGGCAAGATATCAGAAGCAACGGTGAAGGCTCTGCTCAAGGACCCTGTTTTCACAAACACCCTGGACCAAAGGCAACTCATATCCAAACTTGGCGTCGATAAACTAGGGGCCTTTGCAAAAGCGGATCCCGCCAACCGGGAGTTCCTCGCCGGGCTCCTGAAGAACACGCAGGTCATGGACATGTTCCTGGAAGCCGCCGGCCCCACGCCCATCGCCGACAGGGACAAGAACAGTTACACGGTCTCTGCCGAGGCGCTGGACATTTGGAGGAAGATCTCCAACGCCGATCCGGACTCCAAAGGCGGCATCTATCAGAAACTTGCCATTGCAACGGCCATTGCCCCTCCCGGCAGCCGCACGGGGGGCGCCGGTGGAGCAAATCAAACGCCCGCTGAGCCTGTGGGTCGCTACAAGCACTTCAAGTCGGCGCACAAGAACAACGAACTGTTTCCCAGTTTCAACAACCTTACTGTTTGGGAATATACAAAGGTGGTTTCGTCCCACGCATCTGACGCCGATCTGGCCTGGGCGCGGGAAATGATCAACACCTGGCGGCCCGACTTGAGAATCAGGGAACAGGTTGTCAACTCGACAAGCGAGGTGTGGCGCAGGGCCTCGCCGTGGCCCTATACAAACGGTTTCAAATCCGTGCTGGAAGGCGGCGGAAAATGCGGTCCCAGGTCATCGTGGGCCGTCATGATCTGCCAGGCGTTCGGCATCCCGGCCATCGGGGTGGGCCAGCCCTCCCACGCCTGTGTTGCCGCAAGATCGGCCTATCCTGAAATGGGGCCCCAGCCCGGAAGCGTCTGGAAAGTCCATCAAGGCGCGGGATGGCAGGTGTCAAAACTCGAGGGGACGTCAGGCACCCTGTTTCTTGAGGCGGTTGAGGAGCGGTCGCACGCGGCGGAATTCTCGCAGATTGAACATCTGCGATGGCTCGCATCGGCACTTGCCTCAAAAGTACAGGCCGATGCCGTCATGAGCGTAGCCGCAAAACTCCGGCCCCAGGCGACCCCTCAACAGGCAGCGGCAAAAGCAACGCCGCCGGCAGAATCGGAGGCGGACCCGAAGCCGGCAAGCCTGCCGGAAGCGCCTTTTAAGGTCGTTCCCGGGGTCCTGCACGTCGAGGCGGAATCGTTTTCCAAGATGTCCGGGGTTTCCGTCTATGATTGTTTCACGGGCGGAAAACAGGTGAATTTCCAGAAGAACATCAATGAGAGTTGGCTGGACTACACCGTCGATGTGCCTGCGGCGGGAACATATAAAGTGGAAATGAGAGTCGCGCTGGCAAACCGCGACCAGGTGCTGGATATCAGTTCCGGCACGGACAAACTCGCGACAATCAGCATGCCCAATACGTACGGATTGTGGACGACGCAGGCGGCGGAGATAAAACTCAAGCAAGGCACCCAGGTGGTGCGCATTTCGGCCCCTTACCAGAGAGGTATTGCGCTCAGGTGGCTTGAACTCAAATCAAAGGCGACAAATAAATAGAGCCGGAGAGCATTCCATGGACGTCCGTCGTACGGCGCGTCATGTCGGTTGGGTTCTGTTGATCCTGGCGCTTGGCGTGCCGCTCTGTCGGGCCGCACCGCAGGTGTCCGGTGTTGCGGGAGCCTCGCTCCTCCCCGGGTAGGACTCGAACCTACAACCAACCGGCTACTCCACCATTGAACTACCCGAGGCCCAGCGCGCTAACCTCAAGCGGCGTTGTAGTGCCAGGCGAGTGGCTCAACGGGCCGCCGCGTGGTGCGGCATGCCCGGCGGTGGCGCGATTCCCGGCCCCCCTCCGTCTGCCGATTTGGCAGGTCCCCGGCCAAGAAACCCGACCCGCGCCATCGGCAATTGTTTACCACCCCTTCGTCCCATCGTCCCTTCGTCCCTTGTCCCTGTCCTTTCATAGGTGTCCACCCCCTATTTCAGACGCCAAACAGGCCCGGCGGCAGCCTGACTCGGGCGCTGGGGGGGGCCTCCATAGGTGTCCCCCTGTCAATTACGAGGGGGGGGGCAGGAGCCCTACCTGTAGGGCCCCTGACCCCCAACCTGTGGGGGTGAGGGGCCCAGCGGTGGGGATAGCGGAGAACGGCGACCCGCTAAACACGGGCATCCACCGGAGGCCGCACGGCCGACATGCATGCTCACGCGCAGCCCCGGGTGTATTCACCCGGGGCTAAATAAGCACTACAACGCCACTTGGGCAAGTTTAGCGCGGCGGGTCAGGAGACCCGCCGCGCAAAGTGGCTTTGTAGTGATAGGGCACGGCGAAAGCAAGACGGGCCAGCCGACCCGTGCCGGGCGATCAAGGACCAAACACTTGAATGTTGGGCAACGCCTGCTTCAATTCCTTCAGGCCGGCGTCCGTGATCTCGGTTCAGTTCAGGCAGAGCACCTGCAGGCCCATGACTTCCTTACACGTATTCCCAATCCCACAGCCACTCGTACTTCGGCGGGAGGTTTGCCCACATCTGGCGGCTGACGCCCTGCAATTCGGCTTGCTCTTTCGCGTCGAGTTCGCGGCGCTCCTTGACGGCCTTGGCCACGTTCTCGACCTGGCCGGGCTTTTCCATGCCGGGAATGGGGACAACGGTGTTCGTGAGCATGATGTAGCGGATCGCAAGGCGGGCCCTGCGGTCGCTTTCCTCGGCTGCACCCTGGAAGAGCGAGCCCGCCCCGAACGGCTTGATGCCGAACGCGCCCACGTCGCACTTCTTGAGGGCGTCGAAGAGGCTGTCGGTCGG
>JAPLMO010000310.1 GCA_026386995.1 Planctomycetota bacterium
CAGCGTGTGCCAGGACGAGGTTCGTGGCCTCGATGGCGCCCTCGACGGACCAGCCCCCGTGCTCGAAGGCCAGGCCCATGCGGCCGCTGGATCGCCCGACGACGGTCTGCGCGGCCGCGTCGGTCGTCACAGCGCCCGCCAGGTCGGGCCACGATGCGTCGCTCCACTCGACCTTGACGTTGCCGGCCAGGCGATCGCGCTTCGAGAAATCCAACGAATTCAGGCTGGCCGTCACGAGCAGGTGACCGGGCTTGGCACCCGGCAGGTCGGCCGCCAGGCTGACGTAGCCTCTGCCCGAACTGGCGAGTTTGCCGACGCTCGCATGAACGTTCGAGAGCGTGACGCTACGGCCGAGGGCCTGGTTCTCGATGTGGAACGTGCCGCGCACCACCTGGACGGACTTGGCGTCGGTCGGCGGCAGGTCGTCGGTGTTGAGGCGGCCGTCGGGCGCGACGACCACCCAGACTTCAAGGCCTTCGGCGCGGACGACCTCCAGAGGAACGTCGCCGCCCCAGTTCCGCAGGAGTTCCAGGGGGCTCATGCTAACGGCGAGGCGATCAGCCTTGGCCAGGAGGGCGTCGGGCGTCTTGGCGCTGCGGGCGACGCGAAGTCCGTCCAGGTGCAGCCCGTCGATCCAACTGAAACGGGCGGACTCGATCGTGACGGGCAGGCCCAGGCGCGCGGCCAGGGTCGATTCCACCTGCCGCCGGACGGCCGATTCCGGCAAGAGCGTCGGCGCAAAGACCAGGCCCGCGACCGCCAGCAGGGCCAGTCCCGCCGCCAGCCAGAGGAGCCGCTTCCAGAGCCGCCGCTTGGGTTTCTTGGGTTCGCTTTCGCTCACGCAAGCAAGAGTAGCGAGTTGCCCTTCAAAAGTAAAGTAAAGGGGCGAAGGCCGTTCGAGCCCCGACCGTAAGGTCGGGGGCACGTGCGACGCGCCGTTGGGTTAGCCGCCCATCTTGATGGGCGCGTGTTTCTCGCGCGGCGAATCTTGCCCGGTCGGCGAAAACCCCGAGATTACGCTCGGGGCTCGAAGGACGCAGCCCTTCAAACCAGCAAGTGCGCCACCTCGGTGGCCTGTACTGCCGTGCGGCCGGCGAGTTCTTTCGGCGGCGCGGAGTCGAGGAAGACGCCCCAGCCGGGCGCCGTGTCGGCCGTCGCCAGGCCTTCCCTGAGCACCAGGCCGTGCGAGCCGCGGATATTCTCGGCCGTCAGCGGGATCGCCCGGCGCGG
Source organism: Planctomycetota bacterium (assembly GCA_026386995.1). The sequence continues at coordinate 1,231 of JAPLMO010000310.1, forward strand.
CATGTCGATCAGGAGTTCCGCCGGATCGAAGCCGGGCTTGGCGTGGATGTCCACGGTGCGGGCAAACGGCGGGGCCTTCGCATCGTCCAGCCACCAGTAGTAGACGAAGTGGGCGTCGGGCGCGGCCAGGGCCACCAGTTCGCCGCTACGCACGTGGTCAAGGTTGGCGGCGGCCTTGCCGTTGTCGGCGAGCACGGCGGCGACGCCGTCCGTCTTCTCCAGCAGCGCCTTTGCCTTGTGCACGTCGGCCTCCATGTCGGGCGACTGCGGGAAGTAGATGTGCGCGATCTGGTTATCGACCATCGCGAAGGCCCGCGAGTCGCCGGGGTAGAGGTACTCGCCGCCCGCGACCTCGCGGACGCAGAGCATGCCGGCCTCCCTGAGCACGCGGTTCAGGGCCACCTGCCGCCGCACGGGCAGGAACGAGTATTCCGAGAGGACGATGACGCGTGCGCCGTCCGCCTCGGCCGCCGCGATGAGGGCCGACAGGAGCGGCTCAAGTTCACGGGCGGCCGAGCGGTGGGCGTCGCTCTCCGGGCCGGCGCGGTGCCCGCTGTAATCGAGGTGCGGCAGGTACGTCAGCATCAGGTCGGGCTTCTCGTCGCGCCAGACGGCGATGGAGGCGTCGGCGATCCAGCGGCTTGAGCCGATGCCCGCCATCGGGCCCCAGTAATGCATGAGGTTCAGCGGCCCGCGCGGCTGCCCCGGCGCAAGCGCCGAGTCGCCCGCCACGAGGCGCGCGTACAGGTCGCCGGGCTTCGAGTAGCAGTCCTGAATCAACTGGTCGCCCGGCCCGTGGATGGGCTTGGGCGACAGGACCACGTCGGCCGTGCCATAAAGGCTCTGTTGCCAGAAAAGCATGGCGACTTTTAATTGCGGATTGCGGATTGCGGATTGTGTGCCTGAGGCAGTTTCTTCTTTTTAATCCGCAATTCGCAATCCGCAATCCGCAATGGGATGTCCCACACCCGCGGCGCATTTACCAGGTGTGCCGACTGTTCCCAGAACCGCACCTCGCACGTGTCGTGGAAGTACAGGCCGTTGGCGATGATGCCGTGGTGCGACGGCCGCGCGCCCGTGGTCAACGTCGCCTGCATCGTGCACGTGACGGCCGGCAGCACGGGCTCAAGGCCCAGGCGCACGCCGGTCTTGCCGAGCGCGGCAAGCGAGGGAATCTCATCGACCAGGGCGGTACTCAAACCGGCGACGTTAACGACCATAGTGCGCGGCATGGCGGCTCCTTTCGTTGGCTGAAAAACCTATCCTACCAAATGTCGCGGCAGGAACAAGGAATCACGCGAGCGTGACCGCCGCGCGACTGGCCGTGCGACTCGCGCTTGACTGGCCGGCGCGTTCGGTTACGATGCTCCCACGGGTCCAGCACAGCAGCAAGGGAACTGGAATGGCGCAGACGGACACAATAGTGCGGCTCGCCGAGTCGATGGTGCAGCAGACGCGCAAAGTCCTGCAGAGCGCGCGCTCGGAAGAAGACCTGCGCATCGGGTTCGAGAAACTCCTGGAACCCGCCCTGTCAAGCATCGGCGTTGAGACACATCCCCGGTACGAGCGCATGGGAAGCGAGGCGCGGACGGTCTATCGCGGCCGCCCCGATGCCGTTCACGGCCAGGTGATTGTGGAGTACGAACCGCCAGGGGCTTTCGACTCGACGAGAAATGTACATCACGCCTACGAGCAGTTGATCGGCTATATGACGGCACAGAGCGAGAGTGCCGACGTTGCCAGGACCGCAGGCATCGGTTTTGACGGCCACGCGATATTTTTCGTCCGGTATCAAGGGAGGCCCGGGGCGCGTCTCTGCAAGGAATCGTTTGTTCGCCAAGGGCCGTATCCGTTTAATGCTGACACGGCGCGCACGCTTCTGACGTGCATGAGGGCCCTGGCCCGGCTTCCCCTGAACGCCGAGAACCTTGCCGCGAGGTTCGGCCCGCGGAGCGAGATCGCGCCGTTGTCGGTCTCGGCGTTTGCCGACGCGCTGGCCAATTGGGGAGGCGAGCGAGCGCAGGTCTTCTTCCGCGAGTGGCAGCGTCTCTTCGGCATCGTGTATGGCGAGAAGTTCGGGTCCCGTCCCGATGGAGAAGCCCAGGCATTGGCCTCGCTGTATAAGGTCTGGCCGGTGCCGGGCTTTCAGCCCCTGTTGTTCTCGGTCCACACGTACTTTGCGTTGCTGATGAAGTTGATTGCGGCGGAGTTGCTGCTCCTGCGGGAAACCGCTTTCGGTTCGTCCTTTTCCGGGCAACTCACGCACGGCTCCTCCGAGGAACTCAAGGCGCGCCTCCTGGACATGGAAGACGGGGGCATCTACTCCAAGCAGGGCATCACCAATTTTCTGGAAGGCGATTTCTTCCGGTGGTACGTCGAATGCCTGCCGCCCCGCGTAGAGGAAGCCGTTCGCGAAATCGCCCGCGCGCTCTCGAGTTTCGAACCGGCCACGAGCACGATCTCGCCCGAATCGGCGCGAGACCTCTTGAAAAAATTGTACCAGTATCTGGTTCCCCAGGAAGTGCGCCACAACCTGGGCGAGTACTACACGCCCGACTGGCTGGCCGATCTGGTTCTGAACGAGGTGGGTTACGAGGGGGATGCTCGCGTCCGGTTGCTCGACCCCGCATGCGGCTCTGGAACCTTCCTGGTTCTGGCCATCCAGCGGGCGAAGGCTTATGCCTTGGAGCATAAGGAATCCCCCCTGGAGACCACCAAGAGGATCGCCGCCAACATCTGGGGTTTCGACCTGAACCCGCTGGCAGTGATCGCCGCCCGAACCAACTACCTTTTTGCGCTCGGCGACTGGGTCCACGAAGTGTCGTCCCTGGAAATCCCCATCTACCTGGCCGACTCCGTCTTGTGGCCGCAGCGCGGCGGGCAGGGGCAACTGAATTTCGAGGGCGGCGACCACGCCGTCGTCACGACGAGCGTCGGTGAGTTCCACGTTCCCGCCATCTGGATCGCCAATCCCCTTCTGATGAACCGGGCCGTGCCCGTGGTGGAGCAACTCGTCCGGCAGAACTATTCCGTGACCGAGATTATGAAACGCCTCCAGCGCGAAGGCGCTGTCTTTCCCCCACACGAGGGTATCGTCGAGAAGTTCTGCGCTCGCATCGTTGAACTCGCCGGCCAGGGACGCAATGGCATCTGGGCACGGTTCCTCAAGAATGCGTTTGCACCCCTGGGCGCAGGCCGCTTTGACCTGGTTGTGGGCAACCCGCCCTGGATCCGCTGGGGCTACCTTTCTCAGGCATACCGCGATGCGACGCTCTTTATGTGGAAGCAGTACGGCCTGTTCTCCCTCAAGGGGTCTGCTGCGCGCCTGGGCGCGGGCGAGAAAGACTTCTCCATGCTCTTCACCTATGCCGCCGCCGACTACTACCTTGGGCCGCGCGGCAAACTGGGTTTCCTGATTACGCAGGAGGTCTTCAAGTCCAAGGGGGCGGGCGAAGGCTTCCGCAACTTCAGGCTCGACGAGAAGAAGCCCCTCCGGGTCCTCAAGGCCGACGACCTCACGGCCGTCGAGCCGTTTGAGAAGGCCGCCAACAAGACCGCCCTCATCGTCCTGAGGCGCGGCGAGGAAACCAAGTACCCGGTCCCATACACCGTCTGGAAAAGGAAGAAGGGTGTTGGCAAGATTCCGACCGATGCTTCGCTTCAGGAGGCCCTGCCGCTTCTTACCAAGACGCGCCTCCAGGCCACCCCCATCGGCAAACGCACAGGCGCATGGCAGACGTTCGCCAAAGGCCAGAAAGAACTCCACGCTGTTGAGGGGCACAACTACTACCCAGCCAGATTGGGGGCGAGGGTTGAGCCTTACGGAGTGTTCTGGCTCACAATAAGACAGGTTATGTCCAACGGCGATCTCCTGGTTGCCAATCGGGCCAACGCGGGTAAACGCAAGATAAAACAAGTGCAAGAGCGGGTCGAACCCGACCTCGTTTTCCCGGCGGTGCGCGGCGCTGACATCCACCGCTGGTGGGCGCCGGCGGGTATCTATGTTCTTATGGCGCAAGACGCACAAAAGAAGGCCCCTTACACCGAGGCCGAGATGAAGAGCCGCTGGCCCCGCACCTACGGCTACCTCACGCGGTTCAAGGATGTGCTTCTGTCGCGCGGCTCAAAGACGGTGCGCCAGTTCGCTGAGCGCACCGAGTTCTACGCCATGTTCGGCATCGGGCCGTACACCGTCGCGCCCTACAAGGTGGTCTGGAAACGCATGGCGAGCGATTTGGTGGCCGCAGTCATATCACAGTATAAGACGCCGCTCGGATACAAGAAGGTCATTCCAACGGACACGACCTCGCTATTCTCCACCGACAGAGAGGACGTAGCGCACTACCTTTGCGCCACCATCAACTCCACGCCGGTGCGCGAGTTCATTCGCTCTTTCTCCTCGGCCGGGCGCGGCTTCGGGGCGCCATCCGTGATGTCCCACGTGGGCATTCCCGAGTTCGACCCCAAGAAGCAGCTGCACAAGGACCTGGCGGAGTGCTCCAAGAGGCTTCATCAACTGGCCCAGCAGGAGAATCAAGAGGAAATGGCCTCGCTTGAAGCACGCGTTGACCAGTTGGCCCGCAGCCTGTTCGGCCTGTCGAAAGAGAAGGCCAAGGATTGAGGCGGCGTATGAGCATCAAATCCAAAATCCGCATCGTGCAGGGCGACCTGACCGAGCAGGACGCCGACGCCATCGTCAACGCCGCCAACAATAATCTGCAACTGGGCGGCGGGGTGGCAGGGGCGATCCGACGCAAGGGGGGGCCGGCGATCCAGCAGGAATGCGACCGCATCGGCCCCATTCCCCTCGGCGAGGCCGCCATCACGACGGGCGGCAACCTCAAGGCCCGCTACGTCATCCACGCCGCCAGCATGGCCCTCGGTGAAATGACGAGCGAGAAGAACCTGCGCCTCGCAACACGTAACTCCCTCCTGCGCGCTCGGGAGAAGGGCCTGAAATCTATCGCCTTTCCGGCCATCGGGACGGGCATCGCGGGCTTCCCGATGCGGAGGTGCGCCGAAGTGATGCTCGAGGAGGTCGCCGCGCACCTTAAGGGCCCGACAACCCTGGAAGACGTGCGGCTGGTCCTCTACGACCGGCCCGCCTACGAAACGTTCCTGAAAGTCCACGAGGTCATGCCCAAGTGAACCCCGAACTCAGCGTTTCCGTTCTGTTTGAGCCCGTCGCGCGGGCCGCCCTGGACCTGAAGGAGGCCAGCGCCGTGGTCATCGACGCCGTCCGCGCGTCGACGACCATCGTTGCCGCCGCGGCGGCCGGCTGCCGCGAGGTCATCCCCTGCCGCACGCCCGAGGAAGTGCGCGCCGAGGCGGCCCGCCGCCCCGCAGGCACGGTCGTCACGGCCGGCGAGCGGCTGGGCGTCCGCATCGAGGGCCTCGACTACAATAACAGCCCGTCCGTCATGACGGCCGAGAACGTCGGCGGGCGGACGCTCCTCTTGACCACGACCAACGGCACGCAGGCCATCCTGGACGCAATGGCCGCCGAGACGGTCCTCATCGCCGCTATGCCGAACCGCCGGGCGGTCGCGCGGCGGCTGGCGGCGCTCGGGCGGCGGGTCGTATTCGTCTCGGCCGGCACCGTCGGCACGGTCTCCTGCGAAGACACCCTCGTCGCCGGGGCCGTCATCGCCACCTTGCTGGAAGAGCCCGGCGGCCGCTCCTGGCACCTCGAAGACTCGGCCCTCGTGGCCTTGGCGGCGTGGCAGGGGGCCGAGCGGCGCCTGGGCGAACTTTTCCATCAGACGTGGGGCGGGGCGTACATCGCCCGCCTCGGCCTTGAGGCCGACCTGGCCGTCTGCACGCAGGTCGACACGATTGACGTGGTTCCGGTGGCCCGCGGCAACCCGCCGGTTGTCACGGCTGGCTGACGGCCGGGCTGAAGGCTCGCGTACGTGGGTTTTACTTGGCAGGTTCGCGCGGCCTGCGTATCATTTCCGGCATGGGCCAGATCCGCCAGGTTGAACCCGTCAAACTCTTCGTCGGCATGCTCTCGGCCTATCCAGCGGCGTTCACCGACGCCGAGGCGGCCCTCACGGAGGCGCTCGGGCCGGTCGACTTCAGGAGCGACCTCTTCGCCCACGAGTTCACCGAGTATTACCGCGACGAGATGGGCCACCCGCTGGTGCGGCTGTTCGTGTCTTTCGAGCGCCTGATCGCCCCGGACCAGTTGCCGGCCGTCAAGCGCCTCGCCAACGAGATCGAGAACCGCATGGCGGCCGAAGGGCAGTGGCCCGTCGTGCGCCCCATGAACCTCGACCCGGGCTACATCGCCCCCTCGAAACTCATCCTGGCGAGCACGAAGGACTTCTCCCATCGCATCCACCTGCGGGAAGGCATCTACGCCGAGGTCACGCTCCGCTACGTGCGCGGCATCTGGAAAGAACTGGAGTGGACCTACCCGGACTACCGGACGTCGGCGTACCACAAGTTTTTCACCCAGGTCCGCGAGCGGCTGATGGAACAGCGGCGGGAGACATAATTGCGAATTGCGGATTGCGGATTGCGGATTGAAAGGCGGGAGCGGCGTGCGCTGACGCATCACGCGCCGGGCGGCCGACGCCGGGGTGAAGCATGACTAATGTTTTTCCGTTTCTCCTGATATTCCTGGTGTTTTTCGCGTTCTGGTTTACGCCGGGGTTGCTGGTTGCACTCATTTTCACGCCGCTTGCAATGAGGGTTGCGCAGGAAGTGAACCTGACGGCCCCTGTTCGCCCCGACCGCCTGCACCGCGAAGTCAAACCCTATGGCGGCGGACTGGCCATTGCCGCCACACTTGTGTCCTTTGCTGCTCCGCTGCTGTTCGTTTATTCCGGGGCGGAAAAGCATCTATTTCCGGCTATGCTGCTCTCTCTGGCGGCCGTTCCATTCTTCATCATCGGCCTTCTGGACGACCGTTACGCCTTTCGGGCCGCCCCTAAACTGGGGCTTCAGTTTCTCGCGGCGGCTATTGCGGTGCTCGGCTTTGGCATCAAGGCCACGGTCTGGCTTGATGCGCCCTGGGCCGGGGAAGTCGTCAGCATTCTCTGGATCGTCGCGGTTGTCAACGCTTACAACATGCTGGACCATGCAGACGGGCTGGCTGCGGCGGTTGGCGTTGTTGCGATGACAGCACTGGGGTTGGGTCAGACCTATTGGTTCATTGAGGACGGACCGTCTGTGCCTTGGCGCGCTTTTATTGCCGCAGGCGCCTTGGCCGGCTTTTTGGTCTACAACTTTCCCCCGGCCAAACTTTTTATGGGCGATGCCGGGAGCATGTTGGTGGGGTTTCTGTTGGCGGGGCTGACGATGCAGGGCCGGTACTATTACGAGTGGTATACGCCCAGCCGTCTCGTGGTGCTCATCCCCCTGGCCATTCTTGCCGTCCCGCTCTTTGATATGGTCTGCGTCACGCTCTCGCGCATCCGGCGGAGGCAAAGCCCCTTTCGCGGCGATGCCACCAGCCATCTGGCCCACCGGATGTTGGCGCGCGGCTGGTCGCCGCGCGGCATCGTGGCGTTTGCCGCAGGGGCGTCGGCCGTGTGCGGCGGGGCGTCGGTGGCGATGTATTTTCTGAGCGGCCCCGCGCTTGCGATTCCGTGGCTTGCAGTTGCTGCGGTCCTCGTGGCCATGCTCCTGGTCCGGCGCCCGCCGCGCACGGAGGCCGCGCGATGAAGAAGATAAGGCGTCCGAAGATAAGACTTCCCCAGGTCTCTCCCGAGGCCGTCGCACGCACCTTGCGCAGGGCGGGGTCGTCCTTGGTGCGGCGGCCCTCCTGGCCCTTCCGCAATTCACGACCAACGCCTCGTTCGACGGCGTGGTCGGTCTGCCGGGGCCGGTGGCGGTGCTGGCGTTAGGGCTGGCGCTGTGGCTGATGCCGATGCTTCTGGTGGCCTCGTGGATCGCCGAGGGCCGCGCGCGGCTCATCCACCCGTGGCTTCTCGTGCCGGTGGCGCTCTTTATCATCGGCGCGGCGGTCTCGACGGCCCTGGCCGCCGACAAGTCGTCGGCCCTGGTGCGTGCGGCCGAGATGACGGGCCTGTGGGCGGGCACCTGGGCGCTCGTGGAGTCGCTCCGCAGCGATGGCGAGCGCCGGTTCCTTCTGGCGGCGCTCGTGGCGGTCGCCGCCGGCACCGCCGCCGTGGGCATTCACCAGGCAGCCTGGGGCCTGCCGGAGGCATGGCAATATTTCCAGCAGCACCGCGAAGAGGTCCTCACCCAGCAGAACATCATCCCCGGCAGTTACGCCGAGAAGGCGTTCGTCGGCCGCTTCACGGGCGGCGTACAGGCCAGCCTCGGGCACCCCAACGTCCTGGCTGCGCTGCTCGTGCTGGGTCTCTTTGTCGCGCTGGGTCTGGCGCGGGAGAAGTGGTCGGAGGCCGCCACGAGGGGTGCGCGCGGCCTGGCGGCGATGCTGGCGGCCGCGGCGGCAGTGTGTGCGGCGGGCCTGGTGCTGACGCAGAGCCGCGGCGGAATCCTCGCGGCCGTCGTCGGCCTCTGGTGGCTGGGCGTCGCCTGGCGGGTCAAACGACGCGGGCGGCGGATCGCATTCTACCTCTTGCCGCTCGTGGCCGGTGCGGCAGCGCTGGCCGTGGCGGCGATGGCGGACGGCCCGACGGTCGAGAAGGCCCTGCTGTCACTTCGCTACCGGCTGGACTACTGGCAGGCCACGGCCCAGGTCCTCCTGCGCCACGGCTTGGCGGGCGTCGGCCTTGAGAACTTCGGGCTTTATTACACGGAGTTCAAGTTGCCCACGGCGCCCGAGGAGATCCGCGACCCGCACAACCTCGTGCTTTCGGTGTGGAGCAACCTCGGCGTGGCGGGCCTGGCAGCCCTGGTGGGGCTCGTGGTCGTGGCGCTTCGCTCGTGGCGCCGCAAGCCCGATCCCGAGATTGCGTCCTCCGGCAGGCCCGACGTGGGAGCATCGACCGGTTCCCCCGCGGGCGAATCGCTTCTGGCGCTGCTGCTGCCGACCGTCGTCATCGCTTTCGTCTACCTGCTCGCCCTCGGCTTCTTCGAGAGGCCGCTGGTGGGTTGGTTTGCGGCGGTGCTGATCGGGAGTACGACTATGATACTGTTGGGCCTCGCCCCGGCCGAAGACCTGTCGCGCCTGGCCGTCTCGGGCAGGCCGTTGCGTTCGCTCGGTGCGGCTTGTGTGGCGGCTCTGGCGGCGTTTGCCCTGATGGAGCAGATCGGCACGTCCATCCTCGAACCGCCCACGGCCTGGGCCGCGCTGGTGGTCCTCGGCGTTACGCTTCGTCCCCCCGCCGCGCGGCCATGGGTGCTTTCGCTGGAGGCGGATGACCTTGAACTGAGCGCAGCCCCTGAAGCCGGCGTTCGCCTGGGCCTCTGGGCCAAGTTCGCGCTGATGCTGCTCGTCATGGCCGTAGGCTTTTCGCAGGTATTGATGCTCCGGTTTTGGTACGGGCCGGAGGACGCACTGCTGGCCCAGGTCGGCCGGCAGGGCGACGCGATGGCCAAGGACGAGGTCTTGCGGGCGGCCGCCGCGGTCAACCCGCTGTCGTGGGAGCCCGCGCTCATACGGGGCCGGACGTGGCAGGGCCAGGCCGCCACAGAGCCGTCGTCGGAAAAGGCCATGACGCTCGAGCGTGCCCTGGCCGCCTACCAGGAAGCCCTCGCGCGCCAGCCCCGTCTGCGCCATGCGTACCTTTCTCTGGCGGCGTGCCGGCTCTCGATGCCCGGCGCCTTTGAAGGCGACCGCGACGCCTGGCAGGCGGCCCTCGGGCACGTGGAGGAAGCCCTGCGTCTGTACCCGACGGACATCCCGACGCAGGCCCAGGAGGCGGCGCTCTTGGACTGGCTCGGCCAGGGCGCCCGCGCCCTGGCTGCGTACCGCCGCCTGCTGGACCTGGACCGCGCGATGCCGGACGAGGACCGGCGCCTGCGTCCGGAGTTCCGCAGTGCGGTTGAGGAGCGCATCCGGCAACTTGAGGCGGAGCCGACGGAAGCCAAGGCGCCGTAGCGCCGCGTACTGCGATACACGACAGCGCTAGATCGCAATTTGCGCGGCGGGTCTCCGTACCCGCCGCGCAAAACCTTGAAAGTAGCGCTGTCATATTAGTCTCGGGGGCAAGGGGCCAGGAGCCTTACAGATAGGCCTCCTGACCCCCGCGTAAGTGCACTACGCGCGCCGCTGAGATAGTGCTTGACACCTTTGCTGCGCGGGTTATATAGTACGCCCGAGCGGCGGGGAGGCGTGTGACGCCGTGGGACATTCTGGATAAGGAGAACAAAACATGCCTTGGTGGTGGTATCTGCTCATTCCGGTGCTGATAATCCTGGTTGTGGCGTTCTTCATTATCCGGAAGAAACAATCGCAACAGTAACCAGCCGCGCCTGTCGGCCCGCGAGGGCCGCACGTCGGCATTGCTAAGCGCGGACCGGAAGAGCCCGCCGCGGGTGGGTTCGTTCGGTCCGTGTTGCTTGGGGCCGTCTTTTTTGCTTGAAAACGGGCCTCCGAGCGCGTACGCTGTGTGGTTCACGGAAGCCACGGGAGACTTCTATGCACGAAATTCGCATCGCAACAAGCAAGGTGGAGATGCTGGCCACGCTGAACGATTCGCCGACGGCCGAACGCATCTGGGACTCTCTGCCCATCGACAGCACCGTCAACACGTGGGGCCAGGAGATCTACTTCAGCATCCCGGTCCAGTGCGACCTGGGCCTGGAAGCCCGCGACAAGATGGAGATCGGCGAACTGGGCTACTGGCCGACGGGCAGCGCCCTGTGCATCTTCTTCGGCAAGACCCCTGCCTCCAAGGGTGACGAGCCGCGGGCCGCCAGCCCCGTCAACCCCATCGGCCGGTGCGAGGGCGACGTGAAGGTCTTCCGGCAGATCAAGGAAGGCGACACCGTCCGTGTCGAGCGCGCCGAGGCGTAAGACGGTCGGCGCGGCGTCCGGCAAACGTAACTTGCTTCGCAGCAAGCGTTTAGGCCGCCTCGCCCGGCGGCGGCGGCGGAAATTGTAGTTGACGCTTTGCCCGGTGCCGGATACATTTATTGAGCGCATTTGCCTTTTTGGCAAAGCGTGCAGGCTCTCGGTGCCCGCGATGGCGGGTGCCGGCCCCGGGAGCGCGTGCAGGATGTTCCTGATCGGCGCAGCGGCTGGCCGGGAAGAGAGTGTCGGCGGGGCCATCCGGAGGGGTGGATGTGTCGTCTACGACGTGCCGTAATGGCACTTTGGAGCATGCACATGTAGCACACGCCAGTTAAACGGCGGCGAGGTGTGCAGGGTCGCCCCATCCCGGGGCGGCCGAGAGTGGGTCTGGTTGCGGTCCCACTTTTTTGTTTGTCTGGGGCCGCCTGGGGCGGGGGTTGGGCGCGTGGCATGGCGCGGTAGCGAGGAGCGGTCAACATGAATGGTGAGTTGCTCAGACAAATCGACGCGATCCGCCGCGAGAAGAACATCGACGCCGAGATCGTTTTCCTGGGCATCGAATCCGCCCTGGCGTCGGCGGCCAAGAAGCATCTCGGCACCCCCGAAGACGTGGTCGTTACGCTCGACCGGGCGTCCGGGGCCATCTCCGCGACGATCGGTGGCCGGCCGATGGAGCCCACCACGCTCGGGCGCATCGCCGCCCAGACCGCCAAGCAGGTCATCATCCAGAAGATCCGCGAGGCCGAACGCGCCAGCCTCATGGAGGATTACGCCGACCAGATCGGCGCCATCGCCTCCGGCCAGGTCACCCGCATCGAGCACGGCAACGCCGTCGTCAGCCTCGGGCGCGGCGAAGGGTTCCTGCCGCGCAGCGAGCAGGTGCC
>JAPLMO010000522.1 GCA_026386995.1 Planctomycetota bacterium
AGGTCGACAATGGCCACGTCGGCGCCGGCCTGGGCCAGCGCGATCGCACAGCCGCGGCCGATGCCCACCGCGGCGCCGGTCACGAAGGCCTTTTTCCCGCTCAGATCGAACAGCGACAGATCGGACATGGTGGGTCTCCACATTGCGGCAAACCTTGGCTGGTATTTTTCATTTCGACTCCGCTCGGATACGCTCCGAGCAGCAACGGCCTTCCCATGCTAACAAAGTGACTTACAACCTTCCAGTTGGCGCGCCGATTCTCGGTCCAGAATGGAGTTGTTCCTTCCCAATATTCCGTCCGCCTTATTCGACAAGCACTCACGTCTCTTGTCTGCAATGCTCTTCGCCGCTACGATTGAGGCCTTCCAGCCGGAAAGGACGGCCTTCGCGCCGGAATCCGTCATCTGGTTGTCGCAGACACCGCCCGCGGACACCCGTCACTCACCCCGCAGACCCCTGACGGAATTTTAGGGACGCACAGGGCTGACGGCGATGATCGCAACCGGTTCCGACTGGAGGCCCTGCGATGTTGCGATCAGGCGGATCTCACCTGGTGTGCGGGCCGCTTTGATCACCGCCAGGCACAGGCCGTGAAACGCCTTACGCTTCGTGGCCTTGAACGGCTCATGACTGGTCGGGTCGCCGTTGTCCACGCCGGCGATCGCGCCTGGGCCCTCGAGGCCGAAGGCGACCTGGTTGTCGGCGTTCGGGCAGAGGTTGCCTTCCTTGTCGACGATGCGAACCTCGACAAACGAGAGATCCTCGCCATCGGCCGCGATCTGCCTGCGATCGGGGCGGACGATAAGCCTTGCGGGTTCGCCCGCCGTGCGCACTTCGGCGATAATCGTCTGCCCGCCTTTCTTGCCGACGGCCTTCAGCACGCCCGGCTCGTAGGGCGCCTTCCATTCCAGGTGCAGGCCCTTGGTGTCTTTGAAATCCTTGCTGCCCATCGATTTGCCGTTGAGAAACAACTCGACCGATTCCGCGTTCGTGAAGCACCACACGGGTATCTCTTTGCCTTCGAACCCCTTCCAGTTCCAGTGCGGCAGCAGGTGAATGACCGGTTTGTCGGTCCACTGGCTCTGGTAGAGGTAGTAGCGGTCCTTGGGGAAGCCGGCCAGATCGATGATCCCGAAGTAGGAACTGCGCGACGGCCAGCCATAGGGCGTCGGCTCGCCGATGTAGTCGAAGCCGGTCCACACGAATTCGCCGGCGACCCACGGCGCGTTCTTGACCGCCAAAAGGCTGTCCTCGGCGGTGCAACCCCATCCGGGCCGGTCCAGGTCGTAGGAAACGCACTGGTGGTTGGCGCGCATGTTGATGGCGACCTTGCCGTCGGCCTTCAGTTCCAGGCCGTATTCGCCGCGCGTGCTGAGCGCCGAGGAGGTTTCGGCGGCGACCAGCAATTTGCCCCGTTGCTTCGCGTATTCGCCGGTGAAGTAGTTCATGCCAACGACATCCAACGCCTTGGTAAACCCGTTTGTTATCGCGGGGCCCATCTTATTCACGCCGGACGTCACCGGCCGCGTTGGATCTTCGCGGTGGCAGATGTCCGCCAGCCGCTGGGCCATGGCCCCGCCTTGCGGCGCGGCCTGTTCTTTGATTTCATTGCCGATGCTCCACAGGATGACGCAGGGGTGATTGCGGTCGCGATGGATCATGCCGACCAGGTCCCGCTCGCTCCATTCGTCGAAGAACCGCCCGTAGCCGTACCTCATCCCGCTTTTGGGAATGATCCATTCGTCGAAAGCCTCGTCCATGACGACCATGCCCATCCGGTCGCAGAGTTCCAGCAGTTTGGGCGCCGGCGGGTTATGGCTGGTGCGGATCGCGTTGCAGCCCATCGCTTTGAGGATCTCCAGTTGCCGCTCGATCCCACGGCGATGCACGGCCGCTCCCAGGCAGCCCAGGTCATGATGGTTGCACACGCCCCTCAGCGGCACGTGCTTGCCGTTGAGCAGGAAGCCCTTATCGGCCGTGAACTCGATGGTGCGGATGCCCAGGGGCGTTTTGTAACGATCGACCAAGCGGTCGCCGACGCGGACCTCGGAAACCACCTGATACAGGTACGGCTCCTCGATCGACCAACGCCGCGGGGCCGCGACCTTGAGCGTTTGGTCAAACTCATGGCTGCCGCCGGCTGCGATCTGCCCGGCTGCCTGGTGTTCGCCGACCTTCTTGCCGTCGGCATCGATGATCGTCGTGGTCAACGTCGCCTTGGCCCCGTCCGCGCCCTCGTTCTGCACCCGCGTGCGAACGCGGACCTGGGCCGCGGCAGCCAGGACTTCCGGCGTCGTTACGTAAGTTCCCCACGGTGCCACATGCACCGGATCGGTGATCGTCAGTCGGACGTGGCGGTAGATGCCGGCGCCGGAATACCAACGGGAGCACGGTTGCTGCACCTGAACCCTGACCGCCAGCACGTTGTCGCCCGGCTTCATCTGCGGCGTCAGATCGTAGTTGAAACCAGTGTAGCCGTAGGGGTGCTTGCCCAGGTGCGTGCCGTTGAGCCAGACGTCGCTGTCCATATAGACGCCGTCGAACTGCACCGAAACGCGTTTCCCCTTGGCGCCTTCGGGAAGCGTGAAGGTCTTGCGATACCAGCCGATGCCGCCGTTCAGGGCGCCCGCGCCGACGCCGCCCGGGCTTTTTCTGTCGAAGGGGCCTTCCATGGTCGCTGGATCGGCGCCGGGCGGGCCTTCGATGCTGAAATCGTGGGGCACGTCCAGCGTGCGCCAATCGGTGTCGGCCATCTCAGGCTTCTCGGCCGCCGTTACGTCGCCCAGATGAAAGCGCCAGCCCTGGTCCAGCGAGAGCGTCTGGCGACCCTCGGTCGCCGGAGCCTCCGCGGCCCGGCTGAACGGAAGACCGATCGCCAGGGTCAACAAAGCACAACTGATGTAAAGGGTAACACGAGATGTTTTCATACTGCTGTCTCCTGACCAATTTTCGTCGAGCGTCCCTCCCGAATTCTCCGTCCGCCGTATTCTACAAGGACTTGCGTCTTCTGTCTGTAATGCTCTTCGCGGCTTGTCCGTGCCGGAAATAATTGAAAAGCAAGGCCCAACTCCAGATGCTGGGCCGTGCCGCGGGTCGCGATTTGCGCCGATCAGCACATTTCGGGCGGCAGTGCCATTCGTGACTGCCCCCTTTTCCCTTTATTCCCTCAGTCCTCGCCAAGAACAAAAGGGGCGGCCACGTGGGGCCGCCCCTGCGAAAGTACTTGCCGCGCGGCAGGCTCAGGGCTTGTCGCTTGCGGCTCTTGGCCGCGGCCCGCAGGCGTACGGGGCCTGCGGCTTGCGGCCGGCCTTAGAACTCGTACTTCAACTGGAACCCCCAGCCGTTGTCTACGCGGCCGTTAGCCACGTTGCCGGCACACAGCCAGCCCACGGCAAAGGTGAGGTGCGGATTCAAAATGAAGGCGAAATCGACGGCCTGCCAGGCCCCTTCCTTGCCCACCAGCGTGCCGAGGGTGCTGTAGGGGTTCTTCTTCTGGCGGTACTCGTATGCGATC
>JAPLMO010000317.1 GCA_026386995.1 Planctomycetota bacterium
CCGTGATCGGCGCAATCGGCCTGCTGGCATCCCTCTCGACCGCCGAAAACGAAATGATCAATACCGCCCAAGGGGTGGACTTCAACGACAAACTCATGCACTACGGCGCGATGGCGGTCCTGAACCTCCTCCTCTGTTACGCCCTCAATCGCAGGCCGACAACGCGGCTCCTGCGCACCCGCATCGTGGCGGCCACGGTGTTTGTGGCACTGCTTGCGGTGGGGATCGAGTACGCCCAGCGGTACCTGACGCAAGGCCGTTCGTTTGAAGTGATGGACATTGTGGCGGGCAGTGCAGGCGCTGTGGCGATCGGTCTGTGGTGGTACGTCGTCCGCCGGTCTCACGTCGTGGAGCCGTCGGAACTGCCGCCGGTCCCCGCTGGCGAACCATCGGACTGAGTGGGCTCCTGGCCGCCCTTGCGGCGTGCGGTTTTTCTTGCGCGGTCCGCCTTCCGCAGTTCCCGCGCCGTCTTTTCCCCGAAGAGCGCCTTGCGGCGCAGCAGGTGATGGTAGTGCTGCGCGAACCGGTGGGCCTCGTCGCGGACGGCCTGGAGGAGTTTCAGGCCCGCGTCGGTCCGGGCCAGGCGCAGCGGCTCTTTCTCCGCCAGCCCCAGGACGTAGACCTCTTCTTCGCGTTTGGCGAGCGATGCCAGGAGCAGCGGCCCTGCGCCCGCCTCGGCTACTGCCGCGGCGGCGGCGTGCAGTTGCCCCAGGCCGCCGTCCACGAGTATCAGGTCCGGCGTGACCGACAGTTCGTCCGTCAGCCGCCGCAGGCGACGGTACACCACCTCGTGGATCATCGCGAAGTCGTCCTGCCCATCGACGGACTGGATGCGGAACCGGCGGTATCCGGGCTTGAACGGCCGGCCGTCCAGGAACGTGACGAGTGCCCCGACGGCCTCGTGGCCGCCGAGGTTGGCGATGTCAACGCCCTCGATGCTGCGGATGGGCTGGGTCGCGCCGAGGTGTTTCGCCAGGGCCTTGAGGCCCTCGGTTGGGTCGAATGTCGGCGCGAAGACCTCCGGCTGAAGGTTCTCCTCAATCCGGCCGCGCAGTGCAAGGGCCTCGATGGCCCGCAATTGGTCGCGGACCCGTGCGGCCTCCTCGAACTTCAGTGCCTTGGCCAGGCCCTTCATCTCGCGCATGAGGTCCTGCACGACCTGCTGGCGGCTGCCCTCCAGGAATTGCGTCAGCCGCGCGATGCCCTTGCGATAGGATGCGCGGTCGATGTGCCCCGCGCAGGGGGCCGTGCACCGGTTGATGGCGTAAAGTATGCACGGGCGGAAATACTTGCGACCCGGGTCCTCCTCGCGGATGTCCAGGTTGCACGTGCGGAACCGGAAGATCTTCTGGAGTTCGCCGATCGCCGTTCTCAGGCCCGCTGCGCTCGTGAACGGCCCGTACAGGCGCGTCCCCTTGGCCGCCGGGGTGCGCGTAAAGTACACCCCAGGAAACTGCTCCTTGACGGTGATCTCCAGGTACGGGAAGGTCTTGTCGTCCGTCAGGCGGACGTTGTACTTCGGATGGATGTCCTTGATCAGCCGCGCTTCCTGAAGGAGGGCATCGACCTCGCTATCGGCGGGCAGGAACTCCAGGTCCGCGATCTCCGCGAGCATCTGCTCCTTGCGGGGCCCCAGGTCCGCCGAGGGCTGAAAATACTGCCCGACGCGGTTGCGGAGGCTGACGGCCTTGCCGACGTAGATCACCCGGCCCCTGGCGTCCTTCATCAGGTACACGCCCGGCGTCTTCGGAAACGACCGGATTTTTTCCATCAGCGCTTCGTGGTCCATGAACGCCCGCCTGTGCGGCCGCCGGCCGCCTCGCCTTGCGGTGACCGCCGCTATAGCTGGACGCCCACGTAAATGCCCACGTAGAGGCCCAGCAGGAGTACCGCCATGCCGCTTATCAGGCCGTAGAACCGCTGCGAAAAGGCAAAGCGGGCGCATGCGAAGTAGCCCATCAAGAGGGCCAGCGCCGTCAGGCCCAGCGTCCAGTCCCACGCCGAGCGGGGCTGGCGCCAGATGCTGGCGGGGTCCAGGGCGAACGTCGGCGATACGGCCATTGCCGCCGCAAAGCCGATCGCGATCACGCCCAGGATCACCGAGCACGCGCGGGCCGGGGCCGCCAGTTGGAAGATCTCTCCCCGGATCGGGTGCAGCGACTTACCGATTACCAGCCACGCCAGGGCCGAGACCGTCAGAATGATGGCGTTGATGGCCAGCCGCCCAGCGTCCCACATTGTCGGGTGGGCGATGTTGTGCCAGACCGCCAGCGTCGTCAGCGTGACCATCAGGACCGCCGGGTACAGCATCTCGCCCCTCAGCCACACGAACGACCAGAGCATGAATACCGCCGACATGATCGCCAGCATGATGAGGGCCGCGTGGGTGTTCAGGCGGAACGCCGCCAGCATCGCCCCGACGAAGCACGAGAAGACCGCCAGCGTAAAGATCGTCGTCGAGGCCCGCCGCTCGTCGCGGTATGGCGCGCACGTCCGGGACAAGAGCGCCATGAACTTCGCCTCGAACAGGTACACCGTCAGGTGGGCCGAGCCGTATCCGGCTACAGCATAAATGAGATACGTATAAAGATCACCAGTATGCCGGAAGAGGCCAACGTAGATCGTGGCGGCGATGCCGAAGAAGTAAAAGAGGAACGTCCGCGCCGTGTGCCGCACGAGCCACATCGACAAGAGCCACGCCCCCAGCACCGCAAGCCATCCCACCAGGCCCCAGGCCGGGCCGAGCAACGCCAGCGTGGTACTCTTGCCCTCGGCCATGAACTCCAGGTATGTGCGGGTCTCCTGGACCCCCAGGTGCCCGGCCAGCGCCAGGGTGGCCGTCATGCCGAAGACCGTCAGGGGGACCGACTGGCGTCTGGCGGTGCGGTCCGAGGCCGTCCGCTTCAGGACCTCCCGCAGCACGAGGGCCGCCAGAAGCCAGCCCACCCCCGCCGCCGATCCCACCGCGATCAGGCGCTGATGCCAGAGGATCGGCGCCGTGCCGGGCGCCAGATGGGCCAGGGCGCCCACCCCGCCCGTCGCCAGGCCCGCCACGAGATAGTTGACCCAGGCCGGCGCCCGGTGCGCGTGCGCCAGGACGAGCACGCCTGCGGCCACCAGAAGGTCCACGCCCAGGTGCGGCGCCGTCGTCTTGTAAGGTTCGACCGCCAGGGCGCCGATGGCCGTGGCCGCCGCCGCCAAGTACAAAGCCCGCGGAAAGCCCGACGTGGACCGGCCCGCCAGCAGGGGCCTCAGCAGCGCCGCCAGCAGGGCCGCGCCCAGCGCCATCTCCAGCAGGACCGGCGGATACCGGCCCCAGTAACCTTCGAGCCCCTCGCCTCCCGCCACGGCAAACGCCGCCACGGCCGCGAGCGACGCGGCAATCGAGGAAAACCCGAACAGGTCCGGCTGCCTCATGCTGATCGCCGACACCAGCAGCACCGCCCACCACGCCCCCAACGCCCACGCCGTGTGCCACGATGGGCCGTACCAGACCGCCATGTATCCGGCGCCCATCGCGCCCAGACTTGAGGCGGTCAGCGGGACGATCAGCAGGCCCTGCCGGTACCACCGGACGTTCGGCTCGTCGCTGCGCACGAGCCCCAGCAACGAGGCCACCAGAACCATCGCCAGCGAGAGGCCCGCCCCCGCCGAGATCACCCACGCCGGCGCCGGCGACGCCGTCACCCACGCCGGCGTTGCGGCGCCCAGGGTGCCCGTCACGTAGTCGCGCGTCCCGAGCACCACCGTCACCGTCACGGCCAGGATCGCCAGGTACACCAGCAGTTCCGCCCGGAACCGCCAGACCGTGGCGATGACTATGACCGCCAGCGGCGCCTCGACGCTCAGAGTGATGGGCGGCTGATACGCCGCCCGCACGAACGCCGAGCCCATCAGCGTGACGCCGGCCAGCAGGGCGGAGGACTGCCGCCACGGGCGCTCGCCGATGCGCGGCCTGAGGAGGCAAGCGGTGTAAAACGCGGCCCCGATGGCGGCGATGATCTCGGTCGCCAGCGTGCTGGCCATCAGGTAACTTGTGAAGGTCGTCGACGGGCGGTTGATTGCATAGGCCAGGCAGATGGCCATCCACGCGCCGGCCACGGCGGCGAGGAACCTCAGGGGCGTGGCCCACGACTTGCCTCGCTTCGCCGCCAGCCAGAGGCCCAGCGCCGCCGCGCCACCCGCGCCTGCCCATGCGAGCGGGCCCAGCAAAGGCTGTGTGTCTGTAAGAATCTCGGCTGTCACGTGTGCCTCGACAGGGTCGGGGGCCGGGCCACCCTGGTCCTTCAGGCGGCGGCCCCTCGTTTTCGGACAAAACACCGCCCTTTAAGGATAAGGCAGTTCCACCGGAGCGTCTAGCCAAAAGAAAGAATTCCGTTGCATTGGAGAAGGTGAATCTTACAATGCGACACGAGAGGGCATGCGGCGGGCGCAACTGCAGGAGGGGTGCCGCTGCGGCCGGGAGGACGGGTTATTCTCGGCAGTCGTCGGATCTGGCGTTGGGCGCCGCTTTTTGCGGTGGCCGTCGTGGCTATTGCGGGGGCGGGGCTGATCGTTTCCGGCCGCGCGGACCCTGCGGCATTTGCTGAGGTCCGCGCCGGCCAGGTGACGGGGCAGGGCCTTGTTGTCTCCGCCACGCCGCTGGGCGACAACGAAGTGATGATCTGCCTGGTCGATACGTCGCGCGAGCGGATGGCGGTGTACCTGGCGGACGGGAGGCGCAGCCGCCTGAAACTGCTGGCGGTCCGCGATATTTCGGCCGACTGGGCGCTGACGGATTACAATAACGATCCGCCGTTGCCGAAGGACATTCGGGCCCGCGCCGAAAAGGCGGTTGAGTCCGCCTCGCCCGCCAAGGGCGCTCAGGAGCGTAAGCCCGAGGTTTCTCCTTGACGGCGGTTGGCGTATAATCAACGGAGGCCGCACGGGGCGGCCCATGGATGCAGGAGGTCTGATTGTGGACCTGATCAGTTTCGACGATGCGAAGAAGCGCCTGGGCAAGTCGGACGCCGAACTCGAAGAGATGCGTAAAAAAGGCGAGATCCGGGCGTTCAAGGACGGTCCTTCCTGGAAGTTCCGCAAGGAGGACGTCGACCGCCTGGCAGGCCCCGAAGCCGGCGCCGAGGCGCCAGCCGAGGGCAAGGAATCCGGCGACACGCTCATGAGCATCAACGCCGACATCCTCTTCGCGGAAGAAGAGGAGGTTCCCGCCGACAGCGCCGCCGAAACCTGGATCGCCGCCGACACCGAAGGCGTGTTCCCGAAGGGTCAGGGCGGGGGTGTTGCCGAGGCGATGGCTGCGCCCGAAACCGAGCCCGCGCCGCTGGCCCTCAGCCCCGAGACCGATGAGTCGAGCCTGGGGGCGGTCCTAAGCGAAGAGGAACTGGCGGGCGGCGAAGAGGCCGCCATCGCCGTCGACGCCGAGAGCGGGTCGGCCGTCGTCGTTCCGGGCACCAGCGCCACGGCCGTCGCCCCGAGCCGGACGCGGATCGTGACGCTCGTGGAGCCGCCGGCCCATCACGAGGAATTCACGTTCATTTTGGGCGTCGGGGTCGTCGGGTTGGCCGTGGCGGTCATCGGCGTCATGGCGGTCATGCTGGATGCTGTGCCCGGCCTGATGCGGGCGATCGGCAGCGAGTCGGTTCCGCTGATCCTGCTGGGTGTCGGCATAGTTGTAACGCTGGCGGCGGCGGGCATCGGCTATTTCCTCCAGAAGCAGCGGGCCGCACGCGAGGCGATCGGCGCCTGAACGCCGCCGGCCGCGAACGTAAGCAACGCGCCCCTCGGGGGGGTGCCCCGGTTGAACTTTACAGCGATTCTGCTACTTGATGTATGTCTGACCCAGGAAAGGAGAGCGGTATGCAACGGGTTGCGGTGGCGGTGCTGGTGGTCGTCGTGGGGCTTGTGGCCCTCGCGTCGGTTGGCTGCGTGGATGAGAAGAAGTACAATGCGGTCCTCCTGAGGAACCGCGAACAGGAAAAACTTCTCCAGGAAAAAGATGCCCAATTGGCGACGCTTAACGAGCGCGTAACGGCCCTGACGGCCCGCGCCGGCGATGCCAATCGCATCATCACCGAGAAGGAGGACCTCATCTCGTCCCTCAAGCAGGAACGCGATGCCACACGCAGGGCGTTCGACGAACTCACGAAGGCATACAAGGACTTGGCGACCATGCCGAAGCCTTTCAGCGGCACGGGCATTCCCGATAAGGTCGCCATCGAGATCCAGGCCCTGGCCCAGCAGCATCCGGACGTCTTCGACTTCGACGCCGCCACCGGGCGGTTGCGATTCAAGGCCGACCTGACGTTCGACTCCGGCTCCGACGCCGTCAAGCCCGACGCCAAGGCGGCGCTGACGAAACTCGGCGGCATTCTCATCAGCGACGCCGCCAAGAGCCTGAGGATCAACATCGTCGGCCATACCGACAACGACCCGGTCAAGAAGGCCGGCACGGTCGCCCGCCTGAAGGAACTGGGCAAGGCGCCCACCAACCAGGGCCTCAGCGAGGCCCGCGCCGAAGCGGTGGCGGCCGCCCTCAAGGACGCCAGGGTCGAGGCCGCACGCATTGCCACTAAGGGTGTCGGCGAAGCGCAGCCGATGGCCCCCAACACCAGTGCCGAAGGCAAGGCCAAGAACCGCCGCGTCGAGATCTTCCTCAGCCAGTGACCCGCGACAGCGACGGGTGTGGTGTGCGGTGACGTGAAAACCAACGGGCGGCTGGCGCGCTTCGGCGCAGGTCGCCCGAGTTTTGCTGTTCGGTTCCCGCCCGGGGCTTGTTGAGGAATTCACGATGCGGGCGTTCATCACGGCAGTGATTGTCGGGGGCGTGATGTTTGTAACCGGCGGCCATGCGCCGGCGGCAGAGGAACCCGCTTCCGGCGCCTCGGCCGAGCCGCCCGCTGCCGCCGCCCCGGCTTCCCCTGCCGCTTCCGCCGACGACCTCGCGGCCCTCGTCGCCGCGGTCGCGCCGCCGGAGCGGTTCAAGGACCATGTCCCGAAGTTTACCGCGAAGGAGGAGGAGTTCGATCTGCAACTGCTCGTCGAGAAGCCGCAGGGGCGCGAGAAGGAGAAGACCCCCGGCATCGGCCTGTTTTCGGATAAGTCGGCCGAGAAGGGCAAGGCGGCGGGCAAGCCCTCCGGCAAGGCCGGGGCCGCCGAGAAGGCGGGGCCGCCGCAGCGGATCAGGGCCAAACTGTGGGTCATCAGGGACGGGCCGCGCGCCGTCGCGGTCTATCACGCAAAGGCGTCGAAGTTGTACTTTCTGGCCGCCGATCCCGCAAAGGCGGGCGAGAAACTCGATCTCCCGCAAGATTACAGCGATTCCGGCAACACATTCGACGGCCTGCTGGGCGCGAGGCTGACGACGTTCCCCCCGTGTTACGACCCCGTGCAGACGGGCGACCACACGTTTGCATTTACGTCCGGCAAGAAAAACGCGACGCTCGCGCTGACGGACACGACCCGCTGGCCCGACCGCGAGAAGGCCGAGGCGGTCTACACACTCACGTTCCGCTGCGATCCCGTGCTGGGGTACGTGGTCGAGTGCGAGGTCGACTTCAGGACCGACGCTGCGAAGGACGAGAAGGGCCGGCCGCTCGATCCGGAACTCATGAACTTCTTTCCGAACAATGTGTATATGCAGAAGCGACCCGATGCGGCGTGGCGGTATGAGTGGACGGTCTACACGCCGGCGGGCGATGCGAAGCAGGCGGCGGAGGGCCGGTACATCGGGTGGGTGAACGACTTCGGCCAGTCGGACCGGGCGCGCGGCATGCGTTTGCGCAGCGGCGGCTTCGTGCTCTTTGCGGCCGATCCGGACGGGGCCGGGCCGGTCGTCGCGTGTACCGCCGGCGAGGGGATGGCCCTGAAGAACGATACGGGCAACCTCCAGTTCGATCAGCACTATCGCCTGTCGCTCCCGGAGAAGGCGGATGCCGAGGGGCTGTATCGCGTGAAGGCGAAGTTCCGCTACGCGACCCTGCCGCCCGAGGTCGTGCGGCACGTGATGGAGCGGATGGAAGTGACCGACTTGCGCGGAGGCCCGGCAATGCCGCTGAAGGTTGGGCGCACGGAAGGGTTCGAGGACGAGGCGGCCATCTTGAAGGGAAGCCTGGTCTACAAGGACCTTCCGACGACGGACCGCGAGTTTCACACGGGGAAGACGTCGCTGATGCTCGTGGGCGGCCGGAAGATGCGGATCGATCCGTCGCCGCCGCTTGAGGCAGGGGCGACGTACCGGCTGGATGCGTGGGTCAAGGTGACCGGCCGCCTCAGCGAGGCGCGGCTGGTGGCCGAGTCGGCCAAGTGGCTCCCGAAAGACGTGACGTGGGAGACGCAACTGTCGCCGATCATCAAGCCGAGCGACCAGTGGCAGAAGGTCGCGTTGGAGTTTACGAGCGGCCCGGGCGGCTCGACGCCATGGCTGTACCTGGTTGTGTCGCGCAGCGGGACGGCGTACCTGGATGATATCGTGATTACAAAAGTTGAAAACAAGAAGTAACCGGGTGGCCAGGTAACCTGGGCGACATTAAGGCCGACACGACGCCCAGCGCTAAGATTCGGGCGAAGTAATGCCGTAGCGGGGCCCGGCCCCTCTACGGCCTTGCCACATCTTGCAGTCCCCGGTCGTCTGCACTTATAATGGGCGCATCATGATTCGGCCCATTATCCCATTTTATTGGAGGGCGCCCTTATGCTCGTCTTCATTATCCGTACGCTTTTCTTTCTGGCGATGGCGGCCACGGGATACATGTGCGGCCGGGCGCTGGGGACCGGCAACGAACTCTGGGGCATGATCGGTTTCGCTGGTGCGGCAGTGGGCGTCATTGTCCTGGACGTCCTGTTTCGCCGCAAGGACATCAAGGTCATCTCGGCGGTGTTCTTCGGCCTCGTGGTCGGCGTGGTGGTGGCGGCGCTGCTGGGGCCGGTTCTCGACATGTACGAGACGACCCTGGGCAAGGCCATCACGGATGTCGTTAAGATCGCCATCGCGACGCTGACGGCGTACCTGGCCATCTCGCTCATCCTCCAGACGAAAGACGATTTCCGGTTCATCATTCCGTACATAGAGTTCGCCAAGCAGCAGAAGGGCGGTCGGCCGCTGTTTCTGGACACGAGCGTGATCATCGACGGCCGCATCGCCGACATCGCCGAGACTCATTTCATCGACGCGCCGCTGGTCGTGCCGCGCTTCGTCCTCAGGGAACTCCAGGCTATCGCCGACTCGGGTGACAAACTGAAACGCGATCGCGGTCGCCGTGGCCTGGACATCCTGAGCCGCCTTCAGACCATCCAGGGCGTCGACATCCGCATCGAGGACGCCGCCCCCCTCAGCCCTTCGGGCGAGGGCGTCGACCAGTTGCTCGTGCGCGTGGCGGCGGAGCGATCCGGCCGCATCGTCACGGTCGATTACAACCTCAACAAGGTCGCCACCGTCAGCGGCGTCGAGGTCCTCAACATCAACGACTTGGCGAATGCCCTCAAGCAGACGGTCATGCCTGGAACGACCCTCGATGTGAATGTGCTGCGGCCCGGACAGGAAGACGGGCAGGGCGTCGGGTACATGGAGGACGGGACGATGGTCGTCGTCGAGGACGGCAGGGACCACATCGGCAAGACCGCCACGATTACCGTCACGAACGTCATCCAGAAGAGCGCTGGCCGCATCATCTTTGGCCGCGTCGATACCGGCCAGAAGCCGCGCGGACGGTGAGGCGCCTTGTGCAAGTCTTGAGCGCCGGGTGGCATGGTCATGCTTTTGCGTGACCATGTTTTCTGAGGGCGTGGCACGGCTGGCTTGTCCAGCCGTGGCGAAAGCCGGCGACGCTCCCCACGGCTGGACAAGCCAGCCGTGCCACACATTGGGCTGAGGGCTACCAGCGGACCAACATGCCAACCTTGACAGTCAGCGTCATCATTGCGGCCGGTGGGGCGGGGCGGCGGTTTGCCGCGGCTGCGGGCGGGGGCACAGACGGGGTCAGGAGCCTTAAAGATAGGGTTCCAGACCCCTTAACGCCAGACCCCTTGCCCCCCTTGCCGCATCCGGAGGAACCCCTGGGGCGCATGGGCAAAGTGTTCATGCCTCTGGCGGGGCGGCCGGTGCTTGCGCATACGCTGGAGCGATTTGCAGCGGTCGAGAGCGTTGTCGAGGTCGTCGTGGCGGCCCCCGCCGCGTGCCTGGCCGAGGCTCGCAAACAGTTCGGCGAGACGGTAACCGCGGGCCGCCCGCTCATTTTTGTGGCGGGCGGCGAGGACCGCGTCGAGAGCGTCGCGCGGGCGCTGGCCGCCACGGACCCGAAGACCGACCTCGTGGCCGTCCACGATGCCGTGCGGCCGCTCATCCGCCCGGCGGTCATCCGCGAGGCATTTCGCGCGGCTGCCGAGCACGGCGGCGCCGTCGTCGGGCGGCCCGTGGACCACACGGTCAAACGCGTGGCCGACGGCCGCCGGATCGTCGAGACCCTCCCGCGCGAGGGACTCTGGATCGCCCAGACGCCGCAGGTCTTTCGCCGCGATTGCCTTACGCGGGCCTACGCCGCGCGCGACCGGGCGGGCCCGGGCGTCACCGACGACGCGCAACTTGTCGAGGCCCTCGGCCAGGAGGTCGTTATGGTCCAGGGCGACGCGGCCAACCTGAAGATCACCACTCCCGAGGACCTTAGGCTGTGCGAGGCGCTGCTGGCGGCCGGATGGCCGTTTGGCCAGTAGGAGGCGCCCCTGGTGCGGCAGGGCTGCCCCTTCTTCTTCGGACGCGGCTTGCCGGGCTGCCGCATCACTTCTTCGGCTTCTCAGGCGGCATGCGGAGCGTGACCGCCTTGCATCCGGCCTGCGGCCTGACGCGCACCGATGTGATGGTCGTCGTGCCCCAGTTGATGCCCACGCCGAGCAGTTCCCGTTTCATGCCGGCCCACGCCGTCAGATCGCCCTGGGCTCCCTGCCAGCGGACGACGATGCGGCCGTCCCAGATGGCGGTGATGGTGGCCTGGTCGCCGTTCAGGGCGACCTGGGCGACGACGACACTGGCGCGGTTCAGCGTCAGGGGCGTACCGAAAAGCGTAGGGTTGTCTCTCGGGCCCTTTTTGCAGACCTGGTCGAGGCCGGCGGGCTTGGCCCCGATGCGGAGTGTTGTGTAGCCGGCGCCGACGGGCAGGAACAGGAGGACCTGTCCGTTCGGAGTGGGCGATCCGGCGATAAACCGCATCTCGACTTCGTAACTGCCCTGGAGGTAGAGGGGCAGTTGGAGGCGCGGCACGGCGCTTGTTGGATCGGAACCGATCAAGGCGCCGTTTTTCACCAGCCAGGCCATGCTGCCGAGTCCGCCTTGGGCATCCTTCGACGGGTCGATGTAACGGATCATCTCGGTCCACTGGCTGGCCGGCAGATGGCAGCGCGGCGGGGCGGTGGCCGGGTCGGCGCAGAGTTCGATCAGGGCGTCGTCGATGCTCTTTATTTCGCGCTCGACGTCGGCGCGATCCTTGTCGGCGGAGGTGTGCAGCGCGAGATACCGCGCAAGGTAGCCGCGGGCGCGGGTCAGCACCGACCACTGGGCCCACGGATAGGCGATGCTGGTCAGGCTGCGGTACCACCGGCCGAGTTCGAGGCACGCCAGTTCCGGGGCCGTGTCGACGGGCTTGGCGGCGGCCGAGACGTACTTCAGGAGGTTCGGGTCGATGCCCTCGGCCAAGAACTGCGAGGCCTCGGCGGGATTGTCCAGGGCCACGAGGTGCAGCAGGACCAACTGGGTACGCACGGTGGCGTCGTCGGGCTTGGCAGCCAGTTGGGCCTTCAGGCCGGCCGCCAGTTTGACTGCCTGTTCGGGCTCGACCGATTGCGCCAGGAGCGGCCCCGAACAGGCCAGCGCTATCACTGCCACGACAACCGCAAAAAATGCACGATTCACAGGTGTACTCCCCCCGGCTGGAGATGCGCGTTCCACAAAGGGTGCAATAGCAATCTACGTTTGTTCGGCGGGATGTCAAGCGGAAACGGCGGAAAGCGGTAACCCCTTGGAGCATGCCCACGCAAACGGCGGCGTTGCATGCCACCCTGCCCTGGCTCGATAGGCGCCCGAAACTGAGCGGCTACGGAAGGTGCAAGGCAGCAATGCCTCGCTCCTACGGCGGCGCGGACACGCCTGTTACCCGGGCGATATCAGGGTGTGGGGCCGGGTGAAGGGCTGGTCGAGACTCCGGGCGCAGCGCGCGAGGATCCGGTGGTTGAGCTGGTCGGCGGCCGCACGATCTGGGGCCCCTTGCCGTCGGGCTTGTAGAGCCGGGCCTCCTGGACCGGGCGCAGCCGCAGGGAGCCGAAGGTGGTGGTCGTGCCGTATGTGTGCAGGCCGAGGCACCGGCAGTCCATGGACTCGTAAGGCGACAGAGACTTCTGAGGCCCGCTCCATTGCACGAGGGACTTGCCGTCGAGCGTGGCGCCGATGCTGGCCTGGTCGCCGCTGAGGGTCACGCGGACGTCGACCGCGTAGACGCGCTGGACGACGAGCGTAGTCCTCGTGCCGGTGCTGTTGTAGTAGGAACTGCGGCCATCGACGTATTCCAGGCCGCTGGGGCCGGAGGAGTCGATGCGAAGCATGGTTGATCCCGCGCCCACCGGCAGGTAGATGCCTATGTGACCGTAGGTGCTTCCGGAGATGGCGAACTTCATCTGGAGGTCGTAACTGCCTTGGGGCATGACGGGTACTGTGATCTTGGACTCGGCGCTGTACCCTGGGTTGGCGCACACGACGGTGGCCTTGTCGCGTCGCCAGCCTATCGGCATGGTGCCGAACACTGGGTCCTTGCTAGTATCGATATACTTAAGGATATCGTGCCACTGACCGGCCGCCAGCGTTTCGCCGCCGGCCGCGGCGCCAGCGCCGGAGACGGCCTTGCCCGTGGCGGGGGTCTTGGCGGTCCCGGGGGGCGTCCTGGCGGGCGCCTCGACCTTCGGCGTTTCGGCCGCGGGGGCGGCCGCCTCCTCGACCTTTTTCAGGGCCAGGACTACCTGGGCCCGCAGGAGGTCTTCGGCCGAGTGGAGGGCCAGGAACCGCCCGTAATAGGCCTTCGCGCGGGCCACAAGGGGCATCCTGGCGGCGCCGGTGACCTGGTCGGCCATGCCGCGATACCAGTCGCCCAGTTCTTTGCAGGCCACTTCGGGCGTTTGCTCAACGCCCTTGGCAGCGGCGGGCACGAACTTCTGGAGCGCGGCGTCGAGCGATGAGTCGACGAACGCGGCCGCGGCGGTCGGATCATCGAGTTCCGTCACGAGGGTCTTGACGAGGTCGGCCCGCGCGGCGGCATCGGTCGGGACCGTTGCGAGGCGGGCCTTCAGGGCGGCGACTTTCTGCTCCGCTTTCTGGCGTGCGGCCAGCAGGTCCAGCCGGCCTTGGACGGCCGTCTGAGACTCGCTTTTCAGGCTAGTGGCCAGCGCGAGGGCCTTGCGGCAGGCATCGGAGGCGCCGGCAGAGTTGCCGGCGGCGATCTTTGCGTCGGCCAGGGCCAGGAGCGCCGACAGGAGCGCCTCGCCGGCCTGGGCCTTGGCCTCGGGGCGGCCGGCGTCGTAGTCCATCTGACGGAGGGCAGTGATTCTTTCGAGGCAGGCGACCTTCCGGTCCGGGATCTTCTCGGCCAGGAGTTCCATCGCCTGGACGGCGGTTGTGCGGCCGGCGGGGGTCGGCTTGCCGAGTTCCGCCGCCTTCTCGCACAGGACCGCAAGCAGGGCCGGCTGGGCGGCGACCGATCTGGCGGCTTCCAGCAGTTTGCCCGCCAGCGCCGCGTCGTCGGCCGTGTCGGGCGTCGCAAGGACGCGCTTCACTTCTTCCCCGTAGAGGGAGTTGAAGGCCTGAAGCGCCTCGTCTTCGGGAGCAGCCAAAGCGGGCGCGGCGAAAACAAACGCAAGGACCATCAGGTGGAGGCGGTAACCACGCATGGCATGTACCCTCGACAAGTAAATCGCAGGCCGCGGGCGAACGAGAACCATCCTACCACGGTCTTTCTGTAAGTCAACGCTTTCGCGGTTCTTGTGAACATTCTTGACTTGGTGCGGCGAGTACGCAGGCTCTCCTCGCAACCGTGCTCGTGGCGTTAGATGCGTGATGGCTCAGGAAGTTTCACTATTTTCCAGCGGGCGGCGCGTCGGCAGCGCGATTCATGGCATACCGGGCGGCGCCGTAGGTGACCACACAGTAAGGCACGCCGTACGAGACGGCGAGTTTTATCCAGTCCTCGGCGCGCATGTCGTAGTGCAGGAATATGCGGTCGCCGTAGTTAATGAGGGCCAGGACCGTTCCGACACACAGGGCGACCTTGGCCGACATGGCCACGGTGCGCGTGTCCGCGGCGAATCGAAAGAACTCCCTCATGCGGCACTCATCATGATTGTGCGCTGGTGGCGTGGCCACCCCGAATGACAGGTCGTGGCCGGCGTCAGAGGCCTTGCCATCATGTTTTCGGCGGCGCGCCGTCGGGCTCGGGTTCGCCCGGTTTGGCCAGGCCGAACTCATTGATCTTGCGGTAGAGGGTCCGCTCGCCGATGCCGAGGATGGAGGCGGCATGCTGGCGATTACCGCCGGTGGAGGCGAGGGTCTGCTCGATGAGGATGCGTTCGGCGTCCGCCAGGCTCATGGCGCCAGGCTGGATGGCCTGGGGCGGCTCATCGCGGCCGGAGGGGCGGATCTCGTCTGGAAGGTCGCCCACGTCGAGCACCGTTCCCGTCGCCAGCACGATCATCGTCTCAAGCGTATTAATGAGTTCGCGGACGTTGCCGGGCCAGGGGTAGCCGGCCAGGACCCGCAGCGCCTCGGGCGTGATGCCCGTGACGGCCTTGCCGTGCTCGGCGGCGAGGCGGCGGAGGTAGTGCTCCACCAGGAGCGGAATGTCCTCGCGGCGGTCTCTCAGGGGGGTCAGGACGACCCGCACGACCTTCAGGCGGAAGTAGAGGTCCTCGCGGAACTTTCCGGCCTTCACCAGTTCGTCAAGCCGCTGATTCGTGGCGCTGACTAGCCGCACGTCCACCTTGCGCGGGTCGTTGGAGCCGACTCGGACGATCTCGCGGTTCTCGATGACCCGCAGGAGTTTGATTTGCGTGGCGACGGGCATGTCGCCGACTTCGTCGAGGAAGAGCGTGCCGCCGTCGGCGTGCTCGAAGCGTCCCTTGCGTCCGGCCAGTGCGCCGGTGAACGCGCCCTTCTCGTGGCCGAAGAGTTCGCTCTCCAGGATGCCCTCGCTCAGGGCCGCGCAGTTAAGGGCCACGAAGTTGTGCTCCCGCCGCGGGGAATTGTTGTGCAGGGCCTTGGCGATGAGTTCCTTGCCGGTGCCGCTCTCGCCCTCGATGAGGACCGTCGTATCGGTGGGGGCGATGAGGCGGCAGGTCTCGATGATGCGGCGGATGGCGGGGGACTGGCCGAGGATGCCCTCGAAGCCGAACCGCTCCTGGAGTTGCTCGGAAAGTTGCTCGGTCCGGCGCACCAGGTGGCGGTGCTCGAGGGCCTTGGCGGTGCGGTCCCTGAGTTCGCTCACGTTCAGGGGCTTGGTGATGTAGTCGTAGGCGCCCTCGCGCATGGCCTGGACGGCAGTCTCGATTGTGCCGTGGCCGGTCACGAGAATGACCTCAACGGTTGGGTCGACGCGCTTGGCGGTCCGGAGGATCTCCATGCCGTCGACGTCGTGCATGACGAGGTCCGTGACGACGAGGTCGAAGCCGTCGTCTTCGAGTATCTGGATGGCCCGCCGCGGCTCGGTGACGACTACGCACGAGTGTCCCATGCGGCCAAGGGTCTCGGCGACGGCGTCCGCCTGTGGGCGGTCGTCCTCGACGATGAGGATGCGGCGAGAGGTTGTCGGCTTATCAGTCATTGTTTGTTGTGGCCGCCGGCAGGTGGATCGTGAACCGCGTGCCGCGGCCCACCTCGCTGTGGACTTCGATCGCCCCGCCGTGTTCCTGCACGATCCGCCGCACCATCGGCAGCCCCAGCCCGGTTCCGCCGGGACGGGTAGAGTAATACGGCTCGAATATCTTGTCCAGACCCTCCGGCGGTATGCCGACGCCGGTGTCGGTGACATGGACCGCTACGCCGCGCCGCTCGGGCTCGGCCGTCAGGAGCAGTTCGCCGCCGTCAGGCATGGCGGCCTCGGCATTCAGGATGAGGTTCGAGACGGCCTGCTTGAAGCGGTCGGCGTCGAGTGCCACGGCCGACAGGTCCTCGGCGAACTGTGTTCGCACCTGGACGGCGGCCCGCTGGAGGCGCTCGCTGTAGAAGGCGGCGGCCTCCGCGAGGACGGGGCCGACGGGCTGGGGCTTGAGGTGGACCTCGTGGCGGCCGGCGAACTTCATGAAATCATCAAGGATAGTCTGGAGCCGCCGGGCCTCTTGCTCCAGCGAGTCGAGGCGTGCCACGACCCGCGGATCGGGAGTCGCGCCGGGCCGGATAAGGTCCTCGCGCAGCAGTTGCAGATTCAGGTTGAGGGTCGAAAGGGGGTTGCGGATTTCGTGGGCCAGGCCACCGGTCAGCCGCCCGACCTCGGCCAGGTGTTCGGACTGTCGGGCCCGGCGTTCAGACGCCTGGGCGCGGCGGCCGGAGAACTTGGCCACGATGATAATGAAGGGGACCGCCAGGAGCATGCCGGCCACCAGGCCCAGGATGAAGGTCACGAGGGGCATGACGGCGGGCCTCCTTCGGGCCGCGGGCTGAGAATAACCGTCGCCGTGTGCGGCGACGG
>JAPLMO010000504.1 GCA_026386995.1 Planctomycetota bacterium
GACCACTACACGGTGGCCTTCGTCGAGGGCTCGATCGTCACGCCGCACGACATCGAGAGGATCCAGGAACTCCGCGCCAAGTCCGACATCCTGGTGGCCCTCGGCGCCTGCGCCACGCACGGCGGCGTCAACATGATCAAAAATTTCCAGGACCCCGACGACGTGGGCAAATACGTCTACGGCGACAAGCGCACGTGGTTCCCCCACATTGCCGCGCGGCCGCTTAAGGCCGAGGTCAAGGTGGACGTCGAGATTCCGGGCTGCCCGATCAACCCGAAGGAATTCCTCGAGGCCGCCAAGTGCATCCTGATGGGCAAGCCCTTCAAGTTGCCGAACTACCCCGTGTGCGTCACGTGCAAACTGGCCGACAACGTGTGCCTGTGGCACAAGGGCGTTCCTTGCCTGGGCATCGTCACGCGGGCCGGCTGCGACCCGTACATGTGCCCGAGCGCGGGCCACAAGTGCCTCGGCTGCCGGGGCCTCGTGGACAAGCCCAACACGCAGGCCGCCAAGGACGTGATGGCCGAGTTCGGCCTCTCAGTCGACGACGTGCTTCGCGAGTTCCGGCTGTTCCAGGGGATCTATAAGGAAGTGTCGCAGGAGTCGTAAAGCAGTATTTAGCCCCCGGTGAATACACCGGGGGCCGTGGCGCGGCGAGGGTTTTCGGCGCGCCGCCCCCGGTGTATTCACCGGGGGCTAAGTAAGGCGGGGCGTTTGCGATTACCCGCAGGCTTACGCTCGGGGCTCGAAAAGCAGTATCGCGAAAGGGAGTAAGGCACACATGGCGAAGTCAGCGAATTCTATGGATATCCGCGTCGACTACGTGACGCGCGTCGAGGGCCACGGCAACATCATCGCCAAGGTCGAGGACGGCCAACTCGTCGACTGCCAGATGGAGATCACCGAGTCGCCCCGGTTCTTCGAGGCGATGCTGCGCGGCCGGTCGTGGCAGGACACCATGTTCCTGACGACCCGCATCTGCGGCATCTGCGCCTGCGGCCACGGCACGGCCAGCCTCAAGGCCACCGAGGACGCCATGGGCCTGAAACTCTCGGAGCAGACGATCAAGATGCGCAAGATCGTCCTCCACGCCGAGCACCTCCAGAGCCACTGGCTGCACATCTACTTCCTCGTGGCCCCGGACTTCTTCGGCCAGCCGAGCGTCATCCCGATGGCCGCCACGCACACCGACGTGGTCCTCAGGGCGATGCGCCTGAAGCGCCTCGGCAACTACATCTGCGAGTGCCTCGTCGGCCGCCACGTCCACCCGATTTCGATGGTCCCCGGCGGCTACATGAAACTGCCGAGCGTGCGGGCCCTGAAGGAACTGCGGGCGCACATCGCCGCCCACGAGGCCGACGCCTGGGCCACCGTGGACCTCTACGCCACGCTTAAACTCCCCGAGTTCTCGCGCCAGACCGAGTACGAGTCGCTCCGCGATCCCACCGAGTACGCCTTCTACGGCGGCGACCTCGTCACCAGCGACGGCGACAAGGCCAAGCCGCGCGACTATAAGAACATCATCCACGAGTCCATCGTCAAGCACTCAAGCGGCAAGCACGTCAAGAATAAGCGGTCCAGCCTCATGGTCGGGGCGCTGGCGAGGTTCAACAACAACGCCTCGCAACTGCACCTGAAGGCCAAGGAAGCCGCCGCCAAACTCGGCCTGACGGCCCCCAACTACAACACCTTCCACAACAACACCGCCCAGGTCATCGAGAGCATCCATTGCTTCTACGAGACCCTGCGGCTGATCGACGAACTCATCGAGGCCGGCATCCAGGACGAAAAGCCGCCCCTGGTGTGGCCCAAGGGCAAGAAGGGCTGGGGCACGGGCGTGACCGAAGTGCCGCGCGGCACGCTGGTCCACTCCTACGAGTACGATGACAGCGGCATCTGCACCAACGCCAACCTCGTCATTCCGACGAACCAGAACTTCGCCAACATGGAGGACGACTTCCGGGTCCTCATTCCGCAACTCCTCAAGGCCGGCAAGTCGCAGAAGGAGATCACACACGCCCTGGAGATGCTGGTCCGGGCGTATGACCCGTGCATCTCGTGCGCGGTGCACCTGGTGATGGTGTAACAGGCGGCAGGTTTCAGGCTACAATCAAGCGCGCGGCGGGCGATTCTGCTCGCCGCGCGTTTTTTATGCGATGGGGCATTTCTTTGGTTGCCGGATTACAGATACAGCCCGTTCTCGGCGATGTAGGCGGCGACGGAGGCGGGAACGAGGCCGGTGATGGGGATGCCTTCGTGCACCCGGCGGCGGACCTCGGTGGCGCTGATGGGGATGCGCGGGGCGGGGATCCAGTGGCTGAGGATCGCGCGGGCGGCGGGAGGGCCGAGGAGCGATTCCAAGGCGGCCGTGTCCGCCAGGCCATCGCACGGGCGCGGCAGGACGGCGATGTCGGCCAAATCAACGATGCGGCGGATGTCGTGCCACGTGTGCAAGAGAGGCAGGTTGTCTTCGCCAACAAGGAGATAAAGCCTGGTACCCGCGGGCATCGTGCGGGTAAAATGCTCTAGCGTCAGGACCGTAAACGACGGCTCGGTGCGGCGGGTCTCGATGTCGGAGGCCTCGAACCGCGGGATCGAGGCGGCGGCAAGTTCGC
>JAPLMO010000365.1 GCA_026386995.1 Planctomycetota bacterium
TACTGGCCTCGCAAAAAGAACGATCATCCGCCCGGACCTCCGAAACTCCACAGCCTCTCACGGCACGAAACAGCTCGAATTGCCGCTATCAGAAATCAGTTCTCATCAGCACTTGGTTAACGGCGTTGGGTGGCATGCCCACGCCGCCGTTCGCGTGGGCATGTGCCGTGCGAACACATGCATGCCCAAGCAAAGGCGGCCTGGGCATGCCACCCAATTGCGGCCGCATTGTCGCAACCCGGCGCCCGCTCCGCAAGGACATCCGCAAGGACATTGATTGACGGCGGTCCGCCCCGGCCAGTACGATGGCTTAGGGTGCTTTGAGATTGCGCGCTGGTGCGGCGGGTCTCTTGACCCGCCGCGCAAACACCCGGAGACGCGGACGCCATGGCAGAGAACGAGCAAGTCCTCACCGATCCCATCTGCGGCATGACCGTGGACCCGCAGGATTGCGCCGGGTCGTTCGACTACCAAGGCAAGACGTACTACTTCTGCTCCACGCACTGCCTTGAGAAGTTCCGCGCCGACCCGGAAGCGTACCTCGCCGAAAGCAGGGCGGGTGCTCCGCACCCACGCGGTGAAGAAACGGAAGCCGCCCCCGGCGCAACCTACATCTGCCCCATGCACCCCGAGGTCCGCCAGGTCGCCCCCGGCCCCTGCCCCAAGTGCGGCATGGCCCTGGAGTCCGAGGCCCCCGCGGCCGCCGAGACGGAAGCGGAGAACCCAGAACTGGCCGACATGACCCGCCGCTTCCGGGTCAGTTTGGCGCTGGCGGCCCCGGTCTTTGCCATCGGCATGTCGGACCTCATCCCGGGCGAACCGCTTCAGCACACCGCAGGGCCGGCGGCGCTAGGGTGGATACAGTTCGGCTTGGCGACGCCGGTCGTCCTCTGGTGCGGATGGCCGTTCTTCGTGCGGGCGTGGGCGTCGCTGGTCAATCTCAGCCTCAACATGTTCACGCTCATCGCGTTCGGCACAGGCATCGCCTACGTTTACAGCGTCGTGGCGACGCTCGCGCCCGGAATTTTTCCGGAATCCTTCCGGGGCCACGGCGGCCAGGTGGGCGTGTATTTCGAGGCCGCCGCGGTCATCACAACGCTAGTGCTGCTCGGCCAGGTGCTGGAACTGAGGGCGCGGTCGCGCACGTCGGGCGCCATCCGCACCCTCTTGGGCCTCGCGCCCAAGACCGCCCGCCGCATTGCAGAGGACGGCTCGGAGGCCGACGTCCCCGTGGCCGACGTGCAACCCGGCGACCGCCTGCGCGTGCGCCCCGGCGAGCGCGTGCCGGCCGACGGCGTCGTCGTCGAGGGCAGCTCGAGCGTCGATGAGTCGATGCTCACCGGCGAGCCTCTGCCCGTCGAGAAACACCCCGGCGACCGCATGACCGGCGGCACGGTCAGCGCCGGCCCCCTGGTGATGCGGGCTGAGCGCGTCGGCCAGGGCACGATCCTGGCGCACATCGTCCGCATGGTGGCCGAGGCCCAGCGCAGCCGCGCGCCGGTCCAGCGCCTGGCCGACCGGGTGGCCGCATGGTTCGTCCCGGCGGTGCTCCTGATCGCTGCCGCAACCTTCGTCATCTGGGCCGCGTGGGGACCGGGGCCGGCGCCGCTGGCGTACGCCCTCTTAAGCGCGATCGCAGTTCTCATCATCGCGTGCCCGTGCGCGCTGGGGCTGGCGACGCCGATGTCGATCATGGGGGGCGTCGGCCGCGGGGCGGCGGCGGGCGTCCTCATCAGGAGCGCCGAGGCCCTCGAAGTCCTCGAAAAGGTCGACACGCTCGTAATAGACAAGACCGGTACGCTGACCGAGGGCAAGCCGCGCCTGGCTACGGTGGTCACGCACGGCGGGGCGTTTGAGCACGATGTTCTGCGATTCGCGGCGAGCCTGGAACGCGCAAGCGAGCATCCGCTGGCCTCCGCGGTCCTTGCCGGCGCCGCCGCACGCAACATCAAGCCTGTCGAGGTCGCCGGCTTCAAGGCCGTCCCCGGCCTGGGCGTCTCGGGGCGAGTCGACGGCCGCGCGTGCCTCCTCGGAAGTTCGCACTTTCTGGAAGAGCATGGCGCATCGGCCGCCGTCTTGGCGGCCCGGGCCGAGGAACTCCGCCGCGAGGGGCAAACGGTCGTGTTCCTCGCCATCGACGGCAAGGCGGCGGGCCTGCTGGGCGTGGCTGACCCGATCAAGGAATCGACGCCCGAGGCGATGCGCCTCCTGCGCGCGGGCGGCCTGGAGATCATCCTGGTCTCCGGCGACAGCCGCACGACGGCCGAGGCCGTGGCCCGGCAACTCGGCATCCGGCAGGTCTACGCCGAGGTGTTGCCCGAGGGCAAGCGCGAGATCGTCCAGCGCCTCCAGACCGAGGGCCGCATTGTGGCGGCCGCCGGTGACGGCATCAATGACGCCCCCGCCATGGCGCAGGCCCATGTCGGCATCGCGATGGGCACCGGCACGGACGTGGCGATGGAAAGCGCGGGCGTGACGCTGGTGCGCGGCGACCACCGGGGGATCGCCCGGGCCCGCGCCTTGAGCCACGCGACGATGCGGAACATCCGGCAGAATCTTTTTTTCGCGTTCGTCTACAACGTGGCGGCCATAGCGATTGCCGCCGGGGCGATTTACCCGCTGGTCGGCCTCTCGCCCAGCCCGATGATGCCGATGATCGCCAGCGCCGCGATGAGTTTTTCGAGCGTGTCGGTGGTCTCCAACGCCCTAAGGCTGCGCCGGACAAGGCTCTAGTACTGCGTAACGGAAATACTTCAGGGCAACGGTTCTCATTGCCGATAGGGTTGATAGAACCCTTTGGGATCGGCAAGGAGACCGCCATGAAGAAGTACATTGTCGAGTTGACAACCGAAGAACGTTCCCGGCTT
>JAPLMO010000427.1 GCA_026386995.1 Planctomycetota bacterium
CTGGCCGACCAGATGGCCCTGCGCATGTCGGACTACGTGGTGACGGAATCCGGCTTCGGCGCGGACATCGGCATGGAAAAATTCCTCAATATCAAGTGCCGCATGAGCGGCCTCGTGCCCGACTGCGTCGTCCTGGTGGCCTCCATCCGGGCGCTGAAGATGCACAGCGGCCGCTTCAAGGTCGTCGCCGGCAAGCCCCTGGACGAGGCCATGACGCGCGAAGACCTCCAGGCCGTCGCCGACGGCTGCTGCAACCTCGAAAAGCACATCGAGAACGTCCGCCTCCACGGGCTGCCCTGCGTTGTCGCCGTCAACATGTTCACCACCGACACCGAGAAGGAGTTCCAGACGGTCGTCGAGCACGCCAGGAAGGCCGGCGCGGGCTGGATCGCCAAGAGCGAGGTCTGGGCCAAGGGCGGCCAGGGCGGCAAGGAACTCGCCGCGGCCGTCGTCGAGGCCTGTAACGCCCCCAAGCAGTTCAAGTTCCTTTACGAACTCGATTGGCCCATCAAGCAGAAGATCGAGACCATCGCCACGAAGGTCTACGGCGCCGCCAAGGTCACGTACGAAAAGCCGGCCGAAGACGCCATCGCCCGCTACACCAAACTCGGCCACGACAAACTCCCGCTCTGCATGGCCAAGACGCACCTGAGCCTCTCGCACGACCCGGCCCTGAAGGGGCGGCCAACGGGCTACACCTTCCCGATCCGCGACGTGCGGGCGAGCGTCGGCGCGGGGTTCCTCTATCCGCTGTGCGGCCAGATGAAGACCATGCCGGGCCTGCCGTCCGTCCCGGCGGGCGAGAAGGTGGACATCGGCCCCAACGGCGAGGTCGTCGGGTTGTTCTAGCCGTGCCGTTGCGCTGTTACCCATGTAGGGTGGGTGCTATGCACCCACCAATGCCGTTGTTTTCGCGTAAGAATGGTGGTCGCTGCGGCGGCCACCGTACATGAACAGCAATTGAGAGAATGGTGGTCGCCACGGCGACCACCCTACATTAACGGTAAAGGAATCCGCCATGCCTGATCTCGTCGAGATTCCGGTCGTCTGGCTTCAGGGCGCAGCCTGCACGGGTTGTGCGGTGGGCGTCCTGAATTCTTTTTCGCCCGGCGCGTCCCGACTCGTGCTGAGCGAACTTGCCCCGGGCCGGCATCTGTCGCTTCGTTTCATCGCCCCCGTCATGGCCGGCCAGGGGCACCAAGCCATCCAGGTCCTGAAGGACCTCACCGTAAAGGAAAAGGGCGGCTACTTCCTCGTCATGGAAGGCGCCCTCTCCACCGGCCATCCGCTCTTCGCCACGATGGGCGAGGAGAACGGCCGCGAGGTTCCCATCGCCGAGACCGCCGCCGCCCTCGCCTCTTCCGCCGCCGCCGTCATTGCCATGGGCACGTGTGCCGCGTTCGGCGGCATCCCGGCCGGCGCGCCGAACCCCACACAGTGCGTCTCGATCGGCGAACTCTTGGCCAAGAAGGGCATCAAGACGCCCGTCGTGAACATTCCCGGCTGCCCGCCCCACCACGACTGGCTCCTCGGCACGGTCGTCGCCGTGGCGCTTAACGGCCTGGCGAAGGTGGCGGGCACGCTCGACGAACTCGGCCGCCCGTCGATGTTCTTCGGCAAGTGCATCCACGAGACCTGCCCGCGCCGGGCCGACTTCGACGCCGCACGCGTCGCCAAAAAGGTCGGCGACCGCGGTTGCCTGTACGAACTCGGATGCAAGGGCCCCGTCTCATTCGCCGACTGCCCCACGCGCATGTTCAACAGCGGCACGAACTGGTGCGTCGGCGCAGGGTCCCCCTGCCACGGCTGCACCGAGCCTGACTTCCCCGACCGCCTCAGCCCCCTGTACCAGAAGATTTGCGACCAGCGGCTGGACCGCTTCCGCCTCCTCGGCGCGAGCGTCCCCGGCCTCAAGAAGAAATGATCCGACAGAGTTCCGGAGACAGGCCCATGTCAAGTTCCCAGACGGAGAAGATGACCGGCAGCCGCCAGACCATCACCATCGATCCGGTCACCCGAATCGAGGGGCACCTGAGGGTCGACGTCGTGGTCGATGGCGGCCAGGTCAAGGACGCCCGCGCATCGGGGACCCTCTTTCGCGGTTTCGAGAACATCCTCGTCGGCCGCCACCCGTTCGATGCTGTCCGCCTGACGCAGCGCGTGTGCGGCGTGTGCCCGATGATCCACAGCCAGGCATCCGCGGGCAGCATCGACGTGGCCCTCGGCGTCGCCGAAAAAGTCCCGCCCAACGGCCGCATCGTACGCAATCTCCTCCTCGGCTCCAACTACCTCCAGTCGCACATCCTGCACTTCTTCACGCTGGCGGCCCTGGACTTCGTCGACGTCACGGCCGCGGCCGGCTATACCGGGCCCGATCCGGACCTGAAGAACGTTGCGGCCTTTATCAGCCGGGGCGTCCTGGGACCCTTCGTCCCGCGCTACGAGGGCGATTACCGCTGCGACAAGCAGACCAACCAGGACTTGGTGCGCGGCTACATCAAGGCGCTGACGGCCCGCCGCATCTGCCAGGAGATGATCGCCATCTTCGGCGGCAAGATGCCGCATAACGTGGCGGTCGTTCCGGGCGGCGTCCTTTGCGAGATCACCGGCGACAAGATCGCCTTCTTCGCAACGCGCCTGGCCGAGGTCTCCGATTTTATCGACCAGGTCTACATGCCCGCGGTTCTCACCGTGGCGGGCGCGTACCCGGATTACTTCGACATCGGCGCGGGCGCAAACCGGTACCTGGCCTACGGCGTGTTCGACCAGGACACGGCGGCCAACCCGGTCGCACGCAAGCGCCTCTTCCCTAGCGGCTACATCGGCGGCAGCGGCCAACTGTCGGCCGTAGACGTCGAGAAGATCAGCGAGGACGTCACCAGTTCGCGCTA
>JAPLMO010000155.1 GCA_026386995.1 Planctomycetota bacterium
GCCTGGTGCCCGCGCGGCTGATGCCGCCGGAGGCCCCGGGCGGTCAGGCCTCGGCCCGTCTCGGCGAGGGCGCCGACAAGGGGCTGCGCCGCGCCAGCGCCGTCATCGCCTGTCGCATCGACCGCGGCTCGCGCGAAGCCCTTCAGCGCGGCGAGCCGATCCTGACTGCGGCGGGCCTGGTGGGCATCGTGGACGAGGTCGGGCCGGTCACCAGCACCGTGCGCCTCGTGACCGACCCGCGCACGAGCATCATGGTCCAGATCATCACGTTGCGAGACGGCCAGTGGCGAGCCGGCCCCGAAGGCGTCGCGCGGGGCTCGGAGGATGGAACGGCCATCACGGTCCAGGGCATCCCGCGAAACGCGGACGTAGGCCCGGGCGATTTCGTGGTGACGAGCCCCTCCCGTGAATCCACCCTGCCGCCATACCTGGTCGTCGGCCGCGTGCTACGCTGCGATGTCAAAGCGGCCGCCCTGTTCCGCAGCCTGGTGGTCGAACCGCGAGTCTCCCCCGCCGAGGCTGGTGAAGTCTACGTCCTGACACCCGAGACCGGGGGCCGGTAGTGCTACAACGCCACTTCTGGATTTGCGCGGTGGGTCTCCTGACCCACCGCGCAAGAAACGGGCCTGGGGGCCACCAGAACGCGGTTTGCACGGCGGGTCAGGAGACCCGCCGCGCGAATCCTGCCCAAGTGGCGCTGTAGTACTAAGGGGTTACGCGAAAGTCCATCTTTCCCTTCACAGGACACGTGGCGTAGGCGTATAATTGGCCGGCCGGAAGGGCCGGGGCAGAGAGTTCAGCAATAAGCATCGAATCACAGGCGGTGCATCGGGACGCCACGTGCGGTGTGTTGTGCGGCATTCCTGGGTCCGGGGCCCTGTGCTTCCCCGGCACGGAGATACGACGGTGACATCCAAGCGCGCCGGATTTACGCTGATCGAACTCCTGGTGGTCGTCACGATCATCGGGATCCTGATCAGTCTTCTCTTCCCCGTCTATACGACCGTCATACGGTCCGTCCAGGAGACGTATTGTCAGGGCAACTTGGGGCAACTGGCCAAGGTCATCTCCGCCTACTGCCAGGCCAATGACGGGTATTTCCCCTTCGTCGGCAAAGGCACCACTGTCCCGCCCAGCGCGTCGGATTGGCTGTACGTCGCCGACCGAGGCAAGATCGCTCTTCTCAGCATGAGCAAATACCCGTACGGCGACATGGAAATGGGCGTGCTCCTGAAGAATAAACTGGTCGGCAAGATGGACACCTTCTACTGTCCGACCGACATGGACGCTGGGCTCGTGCGCGGCCCGCAGAACAGCATGCTCAACAACACCCTGCATTACGAGATTTTCGGCACCAACCCGGCCGTGATTCGCCCGGCAACTTCCTACGTCATCAATGGCAGCATCACTTACGGCAACACTTCTTTCTTGAACACCCGGCGCTGCCACAAGATGTCGAATTTCGGGGCCTGGTGTTTCCTCTTTATTGAAGAGTCCAGCGGCGACACCGACCACGGCGAAAGGCCCTCTGCGTGCAACAAGGCCTATATGATCCCCTATACCGACACTGAGAATACCACGCTACGATGGCTGACCTCGCGCCATCGCGGCGGCGGTTACATCGCATGTATGGACGGCCACGTTGAGTGGATGCTGCCCGAGAACCCCGACAACGCCACCGACTCCAACACCTTCAAGGCCTCCATGGACCAGGTCCGCGACGGAGTAGGCAGCCGCCCGTGGTATTACGTCACCAAGACGCGATGGAACCCCTAGTAGTCCGTCAACTTTGATTATGTGTGTGCCACGGCTGCGCAGTTTGCAGCCGTGCTTTCCTGCCTACGACCACGGCTGCACAAGGCGCAGCCGTGGCACCCGCAGATTCAATTGTGACGGACTACTAGGTCTCTGTTGATGGGTGGCATAGTCGCGCTATTGCGTACGTACTTGCTGGGGGACGCGAACATGGTCACACAACAGCCCGCCGCGGGGGGCAGGCTGTGACTATGCCACTGCGTTTCTCGCCCCCCTCAAGCACGCGCAGCACCCTTTCCTCACCGTTTTCGATAGACGAGCCCGCCTGCTGCGGCTAAACTCTCACCGATGGCCAAACGGAGCAAACAAGCCAAGACGCCGCCGGCCGATGAGAACACGGGAGAAGTGCCGATCCTGCGGTGCTCCGCCGACGCCGCCCTTCGCGACGCGTGGTCGAAGACCACGGCGCCTCCTCACTTTCGCCTGCGGGCGGAACCGCAAGTGCGCCCGGAGCATCTGGACGCCGGTCGGGCTCACCTCGTGCTGGTAGATGCCGAGACGGCCGAGGCGGCCTCCGGGCCACTGGCGGAAGCCCTGGACGCCGCCGCCGAGCGGTGCGTCTGGACGGGCGCCCCCCAAGCCATCGACCGCCTCGGCCCCTTGCGCGTCGCCCAAGGCTACGATATCATCCCGACGCCGACGACCCCGGGCTTCCTGGCCCAGCGCCTGGCCGCGTGGGAACGAAGCATCCGACGCACCTCCGCTCTGGAGGAGATGGGCCGCCGCGTCGAGCAACTCGCTCAGGGCAACGAGCGGCTGGCGTCGCGGCTGGCCGCCATGGAAGCCCAACTCCAGGCCGGGCACGAGCAACACGAGCGCCTCCAGCAGGTTCTGGACCGTATCCGCCAGGTGGGCCGGCTGTCGCGCGAGGTTAACACCCTCGACTTCGAGAAGATCGTGCGGGTCTGCATCGAGCGTCTGCCGGCCCTCGTCGAGGCCGCAAGCGCCAGCCTGTAC
>JAPLMO010000115.1 GCA_026386995.1 Planctomycetota bacterium
CTGGCGCGGGGTGGGCGGCGAAAAGTCGATGTAGTCACGACCTACCCTATTGATTGATATGTTCTGTGGTGGCATTCTGGCTGCCGACAGAGGGGGCGGCGGCGAGGCGGCCATGTTCCTGAAGCGGCTGGAGCGACGCAAGGACGGCAAGCGGCACACCTACTGGGCGCTGGTGGAGTCGGTCCGCACGGCCGGCACTTCGCGTCATCGCGTCGTGGCCTACCTGGGCGGCCTTGGGCCGCGCGAGCAAAGCGGCTGGGCGCATCTCGCGCAGCGGCTCGACGGCAAGGACCGGCCGCAACCGTCGCTCTTCGATCCGCCGCCGCTAGACGAGCCTTCCGACGACGAGCCGGTCCTGGTGAACCTGAAGGGTGTCCGCCTGGAGCGGGTGAAACGGGCCGATGTTGATGAGCGTGCGGCCAGGCCGGCCAGGATCGCGGCAAGA
Source organism: Planctomycetota bacterium (assembly GCA_026386995.1). Next base: position 446 of record JAPLMO010000115.1, read on the forward strand.
ATAGCGGGCCTTCTCATGGTCTGTCCTTTCTTCGCAACCGAGTCCTTGAACACTACTCTGTCCTGAAAGCGGCTTCCTGCAACCTGTAGCGCGCTGCCTTGCAGGCCAATCGTCTCCGCCCCCGCGTCGGGCCGGCGGTCATGCCGGCCGCTTGCTTCCCAGTGGAGGCTCGTGGCTCAAGTCCCACTCCTCCCATTGTTTGTCCGAAGCAAAGGGGCTAATGGGCAAGAACACAGCATTTGGCTGATAAAGCTCGTATAACTTTGCCAGAGGCCAATAGACCACATAGCATGCCTGGTTCGTTCCAAGGTCGTCAGAGAAGTAGTATCCTAGCGTAGGGGTTCCGGGTTTGCTTGACATCATGTTCAAGTTGCCCACTTTAAGATGGGCGCAGAAACAGCCTGCATAGCACAGAACGAGTGCCAGGCCAATAGCGGCATATAGGATATTTCGTTTACTTGGCATCCTTAGGTTTCTCACACTTAACCTGCAAGAGCCTTTTGAGTTTGTCGCACATCTCCTTAGGGACTTGGACCACGTGCGAAGATGGGGCCGTGTTGGTATACATCTCCGGTGTATCCTTGTCCGGCAAGATGACGTCACTTTCGCCAAGCATGCCATGATACAGGGTCTCGTGCGCGAGGATGTTGCCCCATGTTTGGCCGTACTCGTTTCGCTTGACTTTTCCAGCAGTGAACTGGTCGTCAGCAGCCGTGGAGGAAATAGAAATACGTGGGCCCTTCGTGTACGCAATCTCGCCAACCGCGCTGCCCCGGTGCGAAGAAGCCTGCTGGCGCCATTCGGTGGGCGGAGATTGTTGAGGGCCCTGGCACCAGCTTCCCGGCCGTGGTTTGGGGAACAGACCCAACTGGCTATCCACCTCCTCCGGCTTCTCCACCACTTGCTTAGTCCGCTCAATCTTCGCAATAACCTTATCTTGGCAGCACTCGAAACACGTGTCCAGAACCTTCTGAAGCGATTTCTCCACCTCCCGATCCGAAGGCCACGTCTGTGGCATCTCGCCCGTAGCCAGAACTTTTATCGTAATCTCGCGCAGCCCATAGGGATCCATCCAGTTGGGCGGCGAAGAGATTGCATACTCAGACAGGTTCAAGCCGGCCCTCGTTGGAAGGGGATCCCTGCTCACCCACCTCCCCGCCGTCGGATGGTACTCCCTGTTCCTCACCTGGTACATCCCCGTCTCCGGGTCCCAGCGGTATCCGCAGTAGAGGATTTCGTTCTTCTTCGAATTGTCCCAGGATACCGCGGTCCACGAGTCGTTGTAGATCTCCGGCTGGCCGTAGGGGGAGTACAGGTACCGCTCGACCACCGTGCCGGATGTGCTGACCAGTGCCGTGACGTTCATGTTGGCATCATTGCAGTAGTAGAGCGTTTCTTCAAGCCCATTCTCGGAGTTGGAGTCCGCGTCGCGCCACCTGAGGACCGGGGCGTCGATGTACCGGATGTCCCACAGCCACTGCACCTTGACGGCCGTGGGAACCGTGCCGCGCGCGCCGCTGCCGGTCTCGGACCTGGCCTGCGGGGGGCTTGCAGGCGAGTCAGGCGATCTTCCATGCGGGAATTCCAGACCCGCGCGGCGTACGTTGTTTCAGCCCCAACGGGGCTGCGGAATGTAGCCACCCTGGCACGGCAGGCGTGCCGTGGCCTGACGGCGGGTGGAGCGGCGCGGCCGCACGGCGGCCCGACGCGAAACCCGTGGAAAGCGGAACAGGGGTCGGGGTTCTTCTTTTCCATTTTCGCCCCGGCGGGGCGAAGGAGATTTTCGGAGCGACGAAAGGACGCCTGTGCCCGGCGATTCCTCCGCCCCCTCCGGGGCGGATGCGTTGAAACAC
>JAPLMO010000162.1 GCA_026386995.1 Planctomycetota bacterium
GCCGGGTTCACGTCGAGGTCTCGAACCTGAATCAGTCGTTGAGCATCGGTACGCCGGTGGCCCGGGTCATCGTGGCAGAAACGCCGCGAGCCGAGTTCGAGATCGCCCTTGCGGGTCCCGAGCCGATCGGTCTCTTCGGCCGCATTGACCTGTTGCCGTCGGCGTATGGTGCCGAGCCGCTGCAATCGGAGCTGGAGGTCATCGTGTACGAAGGACTGGTGCAGCTGGTCAACGACTCGGGCGGGCGTGCCGAGGTCGGGCCGGGCGAGAAGATCGTTGTCTTCGGGCAGGGCTCGATGCCGTCCGCCGCCTCGTTTGACGTAAGTGCCCGGCTCCCCTGGTGGCCGCTGCCGGAGGCCCGTGTCGCCCGGCTGTATGAGGCCGCGCCGGCGGCTGCAGCGGAGAGCCGCCTGGTCCCCGAGTCCGACGTGGCGCGGGACTCGGAGAAGATTTTCGAGCCGGCCGCGCCCAGGCCGCCCGAGGCGCCGCCGGCGCCCCGCGTTGAAGGGCCGCCCGCGCCTGCCGAGCTGACCGCCCGGCCTGACATCAACTCTGTTTTACTGGCCTGGACTCCGGTCACGAGGGCCCGCCGCCCCGTGGTCGAGTACAACATTTACCGCCGCGCCCCGGGCGACACCGAGTTCACGCTGGTCGGGCAGTTCCCCGTGCTTGAGCGGACAATCGACAAGTACGTGTTTCAGGACGACGCGAGTATCGGCGCCGAATACGAATACGCGGTGGCGGCCGCCTGGCGCGGCGACGACGGCGGCCTGGTCGAGGGCCGCAAGTCCTCCGTCGTCACCGCCGCGCCCGCCGACTTCCTCATCCACTACCTGGGCAACGGCCAGGACAACGTCGCGTCCATTGCCGTCGACAAGTTCTACGACGGCAGCTTCCGCCGGCAGATCTTCTACGTGCGCGAGCGGAACCTGGCCGCCGCCGAGACCGGCGACATCGGCGAGCCGCGCGAGCTCATCCTCCCCGCCGCCGAAGGCAACCGCCGCGTTCAGATCGACTTCACCACCGGCTATCACCTCGGCAGCATCGCCCCCAGCGCCGAGTCCGTTGGCAGGCCCAGGAAGACCTATATCATCTCCATCGAGAACGACCTCGGCATCAAGCGCGAGATCGACCAGGAGATCGACTGACCGGCCGGCCCGGCCGACATGAATTCCGCGCAGGCCTTTTGTCACGTTTTCGGGTTCGTCATTGACAGGCCCCCCCTCCGCCCGCTATATTCCCCCGGACACACAGGAAACCAGGAAGACGCCTATGAGAATCGCGAAACGAGTTCTCAATGTCGCGCCTTCGCCCACGCTGGCCGTCAGCGCCCAGGCGAAGGCCATGAAGGCCCAGGGCATCGGCGTCGTCAGCTTTGGAGCCGGCGAGCCCGACTTCGACACGCCCGATCACATCAAGCAGGCCGCCATCGATGCGCTCAAGGCCGGCTTCACCAAGTACCCGCTCCCTGTCGCGGGCATCCCCGAGCTCCGCGAAGCCATCGCCGCGAAACTGAAAAGGGAGAACGGCCTCGACTACTCGCCCGATGATATCGCCACCGGCATCGGCGGCAAGGGCGCTCTCTTCACGCTATTCCAGGTCCTCATCGACCCCGGCGACGAAGTCCTCATCCCCGCGCCATACTGGGTCAGCTACCCCGAAATGGCCCGCCTCGCAGAGGGCGTACCCGTCTTCGTCGACGCCGGCGAGGAGAACGACTTCAAGCTCACGCCCGAGCAGCTCGACAAGGCCATCACGCCGAAGACACGGCTCGTCGTTCTCAACAGCCCCGGCAACCCCACCGGCTCCGTCTACACCCCCGACGAGCTCGCGGCGCTCGCCGGGGTCATCGTCCGCCGCAACGTCTGCGTCGTCTCCGACGAAATCTACGAGCACCTCGTCTACGAAGGCGTCGAGCAGCGGAGCATCGCGTCCTTCGGGCCCGAGATCAAGCGCCTCACCGTCGTCTGCAACGGATTCGCCAAGGCGTACTCGATGACCGGCTGGCGGCTCGGCTACCTTGCCGGCCCGGCCGACATCATCAAGGCCGTCAACAAGCATCACAGCCACAGCACGTCCGGGCCAGCCTCCTTTGTGCAGAAGGCCGGGGCCGCCGCGCTGAACGGCCCGCAGGACACGGTCGAAACCATGCGCGTCGAGTTCGACAAGCGGCGCAAGTACATGGTCGGGCGCCTCAGCAGCCTGCCGGGCGTCACCTGCCGCGTCCCCAGGGGCGCCTTCTACGCATTCCCCAGCATCGCCGGCTGGGTCGGGCGCGAGCTCGCCGGCAAGCGCATCACCGGCTCGCTCGACTTCACCGCCGTGTGTCTCGAAAAGGCCCACGTCGCCCTTGTCCCCGGCATCGCCTTCGGTGCCGACCGCTATGTCCGGCTCTCCTATGCGATGTCGATGGACAAGATCAGGGAGGGGCTCGACCGCATCGAACGGCTCTTGGGTGGGTGACGCGCACCGGCCTCGATGCTGATACGGCGTGCCGCTTTGCCAAATTTGTGGGCCGGCGCGACGTTGCCGCCGGGCTTGCCCGGCGGGTGAGGGTGAAACGGGCGACTGGCCGGCGACTGATATCTGCCTGATCGGAGCAGCGCCCATGAAACTGACATTTGTCGGCGGCGTCGGCGAGGTAACAGGCTCCTCGCATCTCCTTGAGACCCCGGCCGGCCGCATGATCATCGACTGCGGCATGTTCCAGGGCCACCGCCTGGAGGCCGCCGAAAAGAACCAGCGCTTCCCATTCAACCCGCGCGAACTCCACTCCGTCGTCCTCTCCCACGCACACATCGACCACTCTGGCCGCCTGCCGCTCCTCCACAGCCGCGGCTTCAACGGCAACGTCTACATGACCAGCGCCACCCGCGACCTCGCCGCCATCATGCTCCGCGATAGCGCACACATACAGCAGGCCGACGTCGACTACATCAACAAGAAGCGCGCCCGCACCGGCGAGGAACCCGTCCCGCCGCTCTACACCATTTCCGACGCCACGCGCGTGCTCCGGCACTTCGTCTCCATCGACTACGGCCGCCGGTTCCTCCCGCTGCCGGACGTGACCGCCACGTACTACGACGCCGGCCACATCCTCGGCAGCGCCCTCGTCCGCCTCGACATCAACCAAAACGCCAAAGCCTTCACCATCGGCTACGCCTGCGACCTCGGCCGCAACGAAATGCCCATCCTCCGCGACCCGCAGCCCGTCCTCAACGAAACGGGCCGCAGGCTCGACGCGCTCCTCATCGAAACCACCTACGGCGGCCGCCACCACGACCGGCCCGAAGACATGAAGGCCGAGCTCGCCGACCTCGTCAGCCGCGTCGTCCAGCGCAGCGGGAAACTCATCATCCCCGCCTTCAGCGTCGGCCGCACACAGAACCTGCTCTACTATCTCCATCAACTCTTCGCCGAAAACCGCATCCCGAGCGTCCCCGTCTTCGTCGACAGCCCCCTTTCCGTCAACGCCACCGACATCTTCCGCATGCACCCCGAGTGCTACGACCAGGCCACTGCCGACTTTGTCGAGATAGAAGGCCCCGTATTCACCCACAGCTCGATCCACTACGTCAAGTCGCTCGCCGAATCGAAAGCCCTGAACAAGCGCCGCAAGCCAGCCATCATCATCAGCGCCTCCGGCATGTGCGAAGCCGGCCGCATCCTTCACCACCTCAAGAACACCGTCACCAAGCCCCGCAACGCCGTCGCCATCGTCGGCTTCATGGCCGAGAACACACTCGGCCGCAGGCTCGTCGAGCGCCGCCCCAGTGTCAAGATCTTCGGCCAGATGTACCCCGTCCGCTGCGAGATTGCCACACTCAACGGCCTCTCGGCCCACGCCGACCACGACGGCATCCTGGCCTACGTCGATGCCGTCGCATCGCCGGACACCCGCATCTTCCTTATTCACGGCGAAGAGGCCGCAGCCGCCGCCGTCAGTGCCGCCCTCGCCCAGCGCGGCTACAAGCACGTCACCACCGCGCAACCCGGCATGACCGTCGACCTCGGATAATCCTCCCTTCCCGCCCCTCATCCCCTGTCCCCTGTCACCTGTCCATTGTCCATTATCCCAGTTGACCCGCCCCCGCCCGCCGCTACAATGACAGGCATGGCATCGTGGCTCCTGCGGCCGAGTGGTGGAATTGGCATACACGACGGACTTAAAATTCGTTGTCCCGTAAGGGAATTGGGAGTTCGAGTCTCCCCTCGGCCACCATCGCGTAAGTGATCAGTGACCAGTGATCAGTCATCAGCAGCTCACCACCACCCGACTGATTACTGTTCACTGGTTACTGGTCACTGCTTACTGGTTACTGCTTACTGGTTACTGATCACTGATCACTGATTACTGACTACTGGTTACTGCTTGCCCACAACAGAGGTACATTCAATATGCGCACAACACTCTCCTTGCTCCTGCTTCTGGCGTTCGCCCCCTTCTTCAGCGCCGCACGCGCGGC
>JAPLMO010000520.1 GCA_026386995.1 Planctomycetota bacterium
CGTCTACTTCCTTCGCAGCGGCTTTGCCGGCACCGACGCCGACGACCTGGTCCAGGAGACCTTCGTGCGGGTTTTCCGCTCGCTTGAGACTTTCAATCCCGCGCGCGGGCCGTTCCGGCCTTGGCTTGCGGCAATCGCGCGAAACGCCGCGCGCAGGCGATGGTCCGCCCGACCCAGGCCGGAAGACTTCGACCCCGAACTGGCCGAGGAAGTGCTGGCCGCGCCGGAAGACGGCCCCGCCGGCCAGGCCGTCAGGCGCGAGGAAATCGACGCCGTTCGCCAGTGCGTGCAGACGCTGCCGGAAGACCTTCAGCGGGTGGTTCGGCTGCGATACGTCGACGGTCAGACCACCAGAGGTATCGCGGCCCAGACGCGGATCGCCGAGGCGACCGTCCGCCTGAGGATCGAAGAGGCCCGCCGCCTGATCGAGAAATGCCTGCGCGGCAAGGGCGTGGTTCAATAGCCTCTGCCCGGCGCGATTGCGGTGCGCAGCCAGGCCGCGACGGTGATACGGTATTATGATGGTAGTCGGTAGCCAGTAGCCGGTAGCCGGGAGAAACAAAAGGCGGAACTTGGTATTGGGAACCGGGAACCAGGAAAGAGAAAAGCGGAACCCGGAGCCCGGAACAGGGAACCAGGAAAGAGAAAAGCGGAACCCGGAGCCCGGAACCGGGAACCAGGAATCTCGTCAACGAGGCCTGCTCGCTTCAGCGAGCAGGGCCAGAAAGGCGTAGCGCAGCATCAGTGTGAAGCCTGGTATCTGGAATCTGAGATTTGGAATTTGAAATCTGAAGCCTTGAAATGACCGACAAACCGGACAACCGGACCGACCGCATCGAGCGACTGCTTCAGCAGTGGGGCGCCGACGAGGCCGAGCGCAACGCCAATCCGCCGGCGATGCCCAGGCTCGACGGCGCTCAGGCGGGCAGGGCCTCGGCCTCGCGCCGCGTGTTGCGTTGGGCGCCCCTGACGGCCGCGGCGGCATTGCTGGCGGCGTCGGGGACTGTGCTGTACATGGATTCTACCGCCTGGCCGACAAAGGGTCCCGTGGCGCCGGCGATCAGCGGGGCCGCAGGGGGCCTTGCGGCGACCCAGCCGGCCAGCCAGTCGGATGCCCAGCGCGTCCGAACGCTTGCGAAGGAGTCCGCGGAACTTCGCGAGCAGCTTGCGTTCGCCAATGCCAAGGTGGCGGAACTCTCGGGCCTGACGGCCGAGATCGACAAGCTCCCCCGGCTGGAGCAGGCGAAGCAACTCGATGCGGCCAGGTTGCGGGTTACCGAATTGGAGACCGCCCAGCGGGTGCTTCAGACGGCTTCGGCCGAGGGGGCCGAGGCGAAGAAGCAGGCGGCCGACCTGAAGCAGCGACTGGCGGCGGCAGGGGAGGAGTTGACCCGCCGGCGCAAGGCGGAGGAAACCTCCGAGGCGAAGCTCGCCGAGACCCGCCAGGAGTCCCAGCGGCTGGAGTTGCGGCACCGCGAGATCGTCGAGGCATTCCAGCGGACGTACTTGGCCTCTGTCGCACCGGGCCAGAGCGGGCTCGATGCACGCAAGACCGCCGTCCGTGCCAGGCAGATGATCCAGCGGCTTGCGAGCCTGTCCGGCGATGTAAAGAGCGATCAGACTCGCCAACTGCTCGACCGCCTCGATGCCGTGCTCACGCGCCTGGACCTTATGAACGCCAACCGGCCCGACAGCAAGGAATTGTTCTCCCGCCTTGTCATCCAGGGTGACCTCGAACGCCAGATCGACGCCGCGCTGGCCGCCCCCGGCCAGGCCGAGGATGTGAAGAACTGGCTCTTCGAGGCCAAGCTCATCCTGATGGGAGAGCCCAATGCCGGCTGATCGACGAGCAAGCTTCGCCGGGCGTTTGTGCATCGCGGCCTGCGTCGCGACGGCGCTGATGGCGGGCGGGTGCATGGCGGCGAATTTACAAAGCCCGACATGGCGCCCGCCGTCAGCCGGCGCGGCAATGACGCGGCAGGTGGTCCCTCCCGGCGTCGCGCCCTTCGACGAGGCCGTCGTCCTTGTCAGCGAGTTGAAGTACCCCCAGGCCGAGGTCAAGTTCCGCCAATCGCTGGTGTGGTTTCAGGCTGCCGGCGACAAGGACCGTTCGGCTGAGTGCATGTTCTGGATCGGCTTCTGCCAGGAAAAGCATGGCCGGGCCGCCGAAGCCCGCGTGCAGTACGACAAGGTGATTC
>JAPLMO010000420.1 GCA_026386995.1 Planctomycetota bacterium
ACGCCGTACGACGCCAAGGGGCTGCTGAAGACCTGCATCCGCGACGACAACCCCATCCTCTTCATCGAGCACAAGATGCTCTATAACAACAAGGGCGAGGTGCCGACCGAAGAGTACCTCGTGCCGCTCGGCAAGGCCGCCGTCCGCCGCTCTGGGCAGGACGTGACGATCGTCAGTTACTCGCGCATGGCCCTGCGGGCGGAAGAGGCCGGCAAGAAACTTGCCGAAGAAGGCATCAGCGCCGAGGTCATCGACCTGAGGAGCCTGAAGCCGCTGGACATCGACTGCATCCTGGACTCCGTGAAGAAGACGGGCCGCCTGGTCCTGGCCTCCGAGGCGTACAAGGAAGGCAACTTCGTGTGCGAGATTACGCAGAAGGTCATTGAACTCGCCTTCGACTGTCTCGACGCTCCGATCGAGCGGGTGTGCGCGGCCAACTGCCCGGTGCCGATGAGCCCGGTCCTGGAGGACGAGGCAATTCCGCGGGCCGACAAGATCGTCGCGGCCGCCAAGCGGACGTTGGGTAAGGCGTAGGTTTGTTGTTTTCTGGTTAGCCGCCCTGATTGCAGGGCGCGTTGAGCGAGGCAATCAATAAGGAGCGTCGCCGTGTGCGGCGACGGCTAAACGGTAATGATCCATAAAGTCACGCTTCCGAAACTCGGCGAAACGGTCGAGGTCTCGACCATCGAAAAGTGGCGCAAGAACGAGGGTGACGCGGTCGCCGTCGGCGACGTCCTCTGCGAGATCACGCCCGACAAGGCCACCCTCGAGGTCGAGAGTTATTATCGCGGGACGCTCCTGAAGATCCTCGCCCCGGCCGGCAAGGAACTGCCCGTCGGCACGCTTATCGCCGTCATCGGCGATGCGGGCGAGAAGGTTCCCGATGAACTTCTCGGCCAGGCGGGCGCCGCGGCGCCTTCAAGGGAAGCCGCAACGAAGAAAGCCGCCGCCAAGGCGGCGCCGGCGGTCGCCGAGGCGCAGGCGGTTGCGGTGGGCGGACGCATCGTGGCATCGCCCCGTGCGCGGCGGGCGGCGAAGGAATTGCTCGTCGATCTCTCCCGCGTGCGCGGCACGGGCCCGGGCGGCCGGATTGTTGAGGCCGACGTCTTTGCCCACGCCAAGGGCGGCGACGGAGGCAAGAGCGTCAAGGCGAGCCCCGTTGCCCGCAAGATGGCCGCACAGATGGGCGTGGACCTCGCGGCCCTCGCGGCGGCCGGCGGCAAGGTGATGAAGGAGGACGTGCTACGGGCGGCCTCGGCCCCCGTGACGCACGTGGTTCCGCTGCCGGTTCCCGGCAAGCCGGGCGAGATCGTTCCGCTGTCGCCCATGCGCCGGATCATCGCCGAGCGGATGCTCCTGTCGAAGCAGACCATCCCGTGCTACTACCTGGAGATGGACGCCGACGTGACGGACCTGGTGTGCCTCAGAAATAAGATGAACGCCCGGGCCGGCGTACAGAAGGTGGGCTTCAACGACTTCATCCTGAAGGCGTGCGCGGTAGCGCTGAAGATGTTCCCGGCGGTCAACAGCCGCTGGGCCGAGGGCGGCATCGAGCGGCGGGCCGAGGTCAGCATCGGGTTCGCTGTGTCGCTCGATGACGGCCTCATTGTCCCGGTCGTGCGGAACGTGGACTCCAAGAGCCTCGAGCAGGTCGCCGCCGAGGCGGCCGGCCTCGTGGAGCGGGCACGCTCGAAGAAACTTCAGCCCCACGAGTACCAGAACGGTTGCATGACGGTTTCGAACCTGGGCATGTACGGAATCCGGAGTTTCATCCCGGTCGTAAACCCCGGCGAGAGCAGCATCCTGGGCCTCGGCATGATCGCCGACCGGGTTGTTTTCCGCCAGGGCGGCATCCAGGTCCGCAAGATCATGGCCCTGACGCTCTCGGTGGACCACCGCATCGTGGACGGTGTGGTGGGAGCACAGTTCCTCGAGGTCATCCGCGACGCCCTTGAGGCGCCGCAGAAACTGGTCGAATGAGACATTTTTGATGCCGGCCTACGAC
>JAPLMO010000087.1 GCA_026386995.1 Planctomycetota bacterium
CTGATCGTCAGGGTGCCGACGCTGGCGCCGGGGGAAACCGTGGCCCCGCCGACGATGGTCGTCTCAACGCCGATGGTGCCCGTGCCGCCGAGTGTGGCGCCGCTCGTGAGCGTAAGCGGCTGGGTCAAGGGGGTGGTGCTGGTGTTGTTGATCGTGCCGGTCGAGGCGATTTGCAGCGTGCCGCCGTTGACGGCGGTGGCACCGGCGTAGGTGTTTGCGGCGGTAAGGGTTAGCGTGCCGAGGCCCTTCTTGGTCAGGCCGCCGGAGACATTCGTCGCGGTGGTCAAGGTGGGGAGAGAGGCCGCGGTCGTGGGAGACCCATTGGATTGGGTGACCGCGGGTGCGAATGCGTAGCCGACGCCGGGGTTGGTGATCGTGATCGAGACGATCTTCAACCCTCCGCTGCCATCGTCCGCCATGTTCGCAACAGCCGTGGCTGCCTGCCCTTTGACCGTCATGGCGCCGGTAGAGCCGTTGCCCGACGCTGGCAGGTCCATGGTGACCGTGTTAGCACCCGAATCGACCGAAACCACACGGGCACCCAAGGGAATGTTGCTCCCATAGATGCGTGCGCCGGCCAGGATATTGGCCGTTGAAGTCAGGGCCGTGATGACGGGGCTGCCACTGGCGGCCGTGCCGGAGCCTACCGTCGTGCCCGGGTCAGTGAGCAATATCTCTGGTGTTGCCTTATAGCCCGAGCCCTCGGTGACAGCGGCGATGGTGAGGCCTCCGCCCCCGTCTGCATAGGCACCATTACTTTGCGGGGCATTCAGCGGCACCTGGATGCCCATATCGAATCCGGCGGTGTCGATGACGGCACCTTCGGAATAGACGGTCAGACGGGTGGCGCCGCGGGCGGCGTTGGCGCCGGTAATCGAGGTGCGGACGAAGTTCGCTTCATTTCCCGAGGGTTTCAATGTGCCGCCGTGGAAATTGAAGTAGGCATTGTTGCTCTCAACGTACGGCGTGCCGTCGCCGTTAAGGATCGAACCGGCAGTCAGCGTTCCGCCATTGAGGTTGTAGATGGCATACAATTGCTCCCTATTCATGCGGTATTGCATGTTCAAGCCGGCAGCAGGAGTACCATTGAACGGCGTTACGCCGGTGTTTTTGGGGAGGTTAACTGTGCCCCCAAGCTGGTTGATAACGTTGGTGCTTCCAGAAGCGATGCCAACCCCTAGGTAGCCATTCGCAGGAATGCTCACCGACGTCATCGCGCCTCGAATAGTGACAAAGTTATTCTTGCCGGCATTGTTATTGGAACCGCCGTCCCCCATCTTCCACTCCGAATAATCATTGGGATCACCGTCGGTATTGAGGTTCACGGTGGCGCCGTTATCCATCGTCAGATTGGCGCTACCCGAATTTAAGCCCATGTAAATGCCGCCGTAAATGGTTGTCAGTGATCCGCCGTGCATATCATAGGACGTCTTCGAGTTGTTGCCGATATTCAGGTCACCATTATCAGCGTTTCCATCACTGGTGATATTGCAATTGGTCGCAACAAGATTGGTGTCCGTGGCGTTGGCACCGACAATATATCGGGTGAGGTAAGCAGTGGAGTTGGTAAGATTGGCGGTGCCTCCTTGGACATTAAACCGCCGTAGTTTATTAGAACCTGTATGAAAACCCTCCGTTCTGCCGATAACCAAGAGCATGAACGGAACCCAATACCCGACGGACCTAACGGATGACCAATGGGCCTTGATCGAACCGAACCTGCCACCCGCCAAGTCCGGCACCCGCAAGGGCGG
>JAPLMO010000298.1 GCA_026386995.1 Planctomycetota bacterium
GCCGCAAGGCAGTTCCTTGCCTTTGTTCAGTTTTTCACTCTGCATTCTTCACTCTGCACTCTGCGCTCCGGTTCCCGGTTGCCGCCGGTCCACCCCGCGGCAGTGCCGCGGGCTTGTTTCTGGTTCCCTGGCCTGCCCGCCTCTGGCGAGTTCCCACTTCCCACCTGCGCCGTTGCCGTTGCCTTTGTTGAGTTCTTCACTCTGCATTCTGCACTCTGCACTTCGCCCCCCAAAAAGGGGACACCTATGACGCCTGTGAAAGATTTCACGAACGTAAGTGTTTTTGCAAAAGTGCCACTTACGTCGCTTGCGACTCGTCAAAAACCGCTCCAGAAGGCACAAAACGCTATCAAGTTCCGATCAAAAACTGGCAAAACTGATCAAAAAGGACCGGGTTTCGTCTTGCCCATCTTAACATTTCAGCGCGCCACCCCCTCTGGCGCTAGCGCCAAGGCCGTTTTTACCTTTTCGGACCCCCAAAAAGGGGGTACGCCGCTCTAATAATTGACGTAAGTGTTTCTGCAAAAATGCGACTTACGTCAAGGGCCAAAACGGCGGGAACCAGAAAGCACCAACGACCCCGCGGCACATTTAGCCGGCGACCTCGGTCGCGATTGGCGCCCGAGTAAACACATACCACGCAACAGCCCGCCGCGGCGGCCAGGCTGCGGCCGCCCTCGCTAGTGACGCGCTACTGAGCCTATCGCGCAACGCGGGCGCGGGCTAGGAGAACGACCAGGGCGGCGGCGGCCAGGTAGGGCCATAGTTCCGCGAGGGCCGCGCGGCGTTTGGCCTCGACGGACTTGCGGATCGCCTCGATGGCCGCCTGCGAATCATCGCGGTCGGGGCCGGACCGGAACCCTTCATCGGTGCCGATGAAACTCGTGCCGATCACCGCCCCCCTTTCGTCGGCAGAGATGCCCGGCTTGCCGGGGGCAACGCGGCTGCGTCCCGGAAGCGGCTCGAAAGGCCGGTAGGTTATGTAGCCTGCGGCGCGCGATTCCTTCGGCACGAGCCACTCCAGCGCCCGCGACCAGAAGACCGGGAAGCCCGCCCGGCGGGGCCAATCGGTGGACGCTTCATCGAAGCCGAAGAGGATCGCCAGCCGCCGCGACCCTGATTCGCGCCACGTGACCGCGAGCGGCGCCTCCGGCGTGCCGAGCAGCAGATCGGCCGGGGCCTCAAACGCATACCGGCGCACAGGCGCAAGGCGCGGCGGCTCAAGATACAGCGCCTGGGCCAGCGGATGAGCCGGCGCAACACGCCACTCGGGCGTGACAAGGCCACGACCGTCGCCGTGTGCGGCGACGGCTAAACGGTCGGAAGCCGGCCCGTCAATCGGCCGCACGAGGCCCACGGCTTGCGGCGGGAGGATGACGGCGGCGGGGCCAGTCCAGTCGGCAGGGATGGCCTCGCCGCACGCGATGAGCAGGTCCGCCTGGCCGGGCTGGACTTTCGCGTCCGGCTGAACCTCCATCACTTCCGTCTCGTCGCAGGCCGCAAGCGCGCGGCGAAGTGCGGGGTCGGTGGTTCCAGCGAGCGCGATACGCAGGCGGGCGGCGGGCTCCAGCGTCAGGTGGGCGGCGTTGTCGTCCGGAAAGTCGTCGCCGCGCCCGGTGAGGCCGACATAGAGTTGCTTCGGAAGCGGCGCATCCATGGCGATGGTCCTCTCGGCCTCGGCGCTGGGAAAAACGAAATCGGGGATGGTCGCCAGGACCTTATCGTCGCCCATGACAACGAGCGGGGCGGCCTCGGCGCGAGGCGCGGCCCGCGCGTTCGCGAAGAGCCACCAGCGGCCGGCCTCGATCCGGCACGCCACCCGCCGCAGCCCGACGTTGCGGGACTCGCGGCCGGTCGCCACGACGTACACGTTCGGCGGCATCTTGGCCGGCGGCGCAAGGTCGGTCACCGCCACAAGGGGGAGGTCCCCGTGAGCGGCACTTTCGGCCGCCACGACCGACCAGAGGTCAGAGACGACAAGCACCGGCTCCCACGGGTCGGCGGCGCGTGCCGCCAGGTCAGAGGCCCGCACCTCCTCGCCCGCGACGGCGCCGTCGGCGCCCGGCACGTAGACGACGCGAATCGGCGTATCCTGGAGGGCCTGGAGAATCGGCTTGGCCTGCGCACGGGCGTTGTACCAGACGAACTCGTACTTGCCACCGCCCTCGGCCAGCATGTGGGCCGAGCGGTCGATAACGAGCGTTGCGACGGGCTCCGCCGGCGCCGAGGTCTTCAGGGCCGGGCGCGAGCACGCGAGGACCACAAGGAGCACTGCGGCGGCGTCGAGCCAGATCAGCGGGTCCTTGAGGCGGACGCGGGCCGACGGCTTTCCGGCGGCGCCTTCGGGCAGAACGCGCCGCCAGAGCATCAGCGACCCGACTCGAACCGGGCGGCCCCGCGGCGCCAGCAATCCCCACAGAAAGACCGCCGGCACGAGCATCAGGCCCGCCAGCGACCAGGGAGAGAGGAATTCCATCATTTCACCAATGCGCGGCTGCGCCGAATGACTAGTGGCCTGTCACGATTGACTCTGTGGGTGCCACGGCTGCGCCTTGTGCAGCCGTGGTCGTCGGCATGAACGCACGGCTGCAAAATGCGCAGCCGTGGCACCCTCACTATCAAAGTTGACGGACTACTACTATGCTAATGACTAGTGACTAACGGGAGCCTCGCTCTTACAGTTTTTCCTGCTCGGCCAGGATGCGCGTCGCCCGGGTAATGAGGAGGAAATTCTTCCCCTCATAGACGGTGACGATGCCCGAGATGCGCCACTTGGCGTGGCGTTTGCCCCGCTCGGTGGCGTTCTCAAGCAGTTCGCGCTGGGTGTTCTCGAGGAGTTGCATGGGCTTATCGCCGGAATCGAAGACAAAGAGCGGTCGGCCGAGCGGGTCGACTTCCAGTCGCCCCTCGCGGTCGAAAAGCCGCTTGCCTTCGTCGATGGCGTCGGACTTCTTCTTGGCTACAGGCCGCGGGCCGGGCTTGAACGGGGCCTCTTTCTTCACCTCCGGAATCGGGGGAATGTCGACGTCCGGCATCTGCGGCGGCGGGATAATGCTCTCCAGGCCATCGGTCTTCGGCGGCTCGGCGGTCTTCCTCGGAATGGCAACCGGGGCGGGCTTCGCAGGCGCAGGCGTCGGCTCCTCGGTTTGTCTCGGGATGGCGACCGGGCCGTTCTTGTCCGGCTCTTCTGTTTGCCTCGGAATAGCCACCGGCCCGTTCTTCGCCGACGGCGGTTCCGGCGCCGTGGCGGGCGGGGCGGGCGGAGCAGACGAAGCAGGCGCACTCGGCGCAGGCGCCGGCGGAGGGGCCGCCGACGGCCCCTGCTGCGATTGCTCACCCAGGATTGCCGCGGCGCCCCACCATCCGGCGCCCACTATCATGACTACGGCCGCAACGACGGCTGCACGCTTCATAGCCGCTCGCCTCCAATCCACGGCTTCAAGACAGACTGCTCCCGCCTATGCGGACCATTTTACGCCTTTGCACGGCTTCCGCCAAGGAATTGTGACCTGCCCTGTGAGGCCTCAGTTACGTGCGCATTCCCTATCGGGTGTGGCACGGCTGGCTTGTCCAGCCGTGGCGGACGGCCGCTGGCGATACCCCCGGCTGGACAAGCCAGCCGTGCCACACCCCGCAATCTGGAGGGGCGCACGTAACTGAGGCCTTACCCTGCCCTCGGCTGCAAACGCCTACCGCTGCCGTAAGGACGACACATGCCTATGTTCCAGAAAACACGCGCGGCGGGCCTCCGGACCCGCCGCGCGGCATGATATACGGCAGATTGTCACTCGCGATTCGGCTTCTTCTCGATCCGGTCCAAGCGGCGTTCGATGTCGCCCAGGCGTTTGTCGATCTGGTCGAGGCGCTGGAGGATCTTCCCGATGTCCTTGCCCACATCGTACGGTTCCGCGTGCAGGCGCGGCGCCTCGGGCGGCACCGGCATCGCATGCGGCCTCTGAGGGTACTGCGGCATCTCCGGTGACGGCGCCGGCATGTTTGGGCCCGGCCCGGGGAACGGCCCGCCGCTTCCGCCGCGGTGTGCGCTGCCCTCTTCAAGCCAGCGTCGCAACTGGTCCATGTAGTTCCGGAGTTCCGGGACTTGCTCGCCTAAGCCTTCCGGCGTCTCGAAGAACCGGCCGCCCGGCCGCCCGTGTTCTTCGGCGGGGCGCTGTCCGAGTTTGACCTCGACCTCGCGCTTCTTGCCCGAGCGGTAATAATCTATACGGACCGTGTCGCCCGGTTTGCGGCCGCGGATGCGGTCGCCCAGATCGCCTGGCGCGGCAACTTCCTTGCCATCGACGGCTGTGATAACGTCGCCCGGCAAGAGGCCCGCCTGGGCCGCAGGGCTGTTGTCTTGCAGGCTGTTGATAAGGACGCCTCGGTCCGTGCCGGCGAGTTTCTTTATGTCTTCCGTCAGTGGCGCCGCGATGACGCCCATGTAGGCTTCCGCCGACGATTCACGTTCCGGCCCTTCTGCGCGACGGGGCAGCCCCGGCCTCCGCTCGGGCCAAGCGGCCAGGGTGACTTGTTTCTCCACCTTCTTGCCATCGCGGGCACACTTGAGCGTCAGGCGGTCGCCGGGCTTGTGCCCGCGGACAAGGTCAACGAATTGCTGCGGGCCGGTGATTTGCGTGCCGTCGAGGCTGACGATAACGTCGCCCTCGGCCAAGCCGGCCTGTGCGGCAGGGCTCTCGGGCATGACGGAGTCGATGCGAACGGCGGTTTCGCCGCCAGCCTTACCTTCCGCGGGTCCTACCATGACGCCGAGGTACGCCCCGGGCGAGCCTCGTTCGCCGGGCTCGGCGCGCATGTCTTTCAGGTCTGCCCCGCCCTCGATCCGCAGACCGCCCAGGTCGATGGCGTCGCCCGGCTTGACCTCTTTGCCGTTGATCCAGATGTGAATCTCAGGTTTGACGCCGCTCTCATCGACCGAAACCGTGACCCGCCCGGCGGCCGACGCCGCCCCCTGCCCCGCCGAAGCGGCGGATGCGGCCAGCAGCAGGGCCGCCGCCATACTGCCCAGAACCATCCACATCGTCTTCATGACCGACTCCTTTCGCTGTGCCCGATACCACTAACCATGATACCACCCCGGCGACCAAGTTGAAACAGGCCGCCGTAACCGCAAAGGCCGCTCAGTCGGGCACCTATCGAGCCCGGCCAGGGTGGCATGCCCACGCCGCCGTTCGCGTGGGCATGCTCCATGGCCGCGGCCACAACATGCCCAGCGAACAGCGCGCTGGGCATGCCACCCTGCTTGGGCCGAATGAGCGCCCAAAACTGCGCGGTTACCAGAGGCCGGGTAAATCACTGGCTGCCGGCCGCGCCCTTTCCTATAATTTCCTCCGCAATACTACACGCAGGAGAAACCGCTTTTTATGCCGCAGGGCGCCGTTCACATCATCGTGAACCCGGTCTCCGGACAGGGACACGATTCGGGGTTCCTCTCGGAACTGGTTCGGCACTTGGGCCTTCGGGGCTTTTCGCCCAAGGTCGAGCCGACCGAGCGCGCCGGGCACGCGAAAGACCTGGCGCACAGCGTGCCGGACAACGCCCACTGCATCGTCAGCATCGGCGGCGACGGAACGCACCGCGAAGTCCTTTCGGGCCTCGTGGGGCGGCCGGTTCCCGTCTGCGTGGTGTCCTCGGGCACAGAGAACGTCATGGCCAAGACGTTCGGCCTGCTGTCCAACTTAAAGGCCACCTTGCAACGGATCCAAACGAGGCGGATCGCGGCTGTCGACATCGGCATGGCCAACGCGCACCCCTTCGTCCTGTTCTCCGGGATCGGGTTCGACGCCGCGGTGACACAGGAGGTGCACGCAAAGCGACAGGGGCGGATCCTACGCGACTCCTATTACGCCACAATCGTAAGGCTGTTGTGGCGGTACCACTGGCCGCCGATCGCCGTAACGGTCGATGGCCGGCCGCTGGCGGATGATGCGGGCATGGTCCTGGTGGCCAACACGCCCGTTTACGCCGACCGGCTGCGGCTGGCGCCCGGGGCGCTGGGCGACGATGGGTTGCTCGACGTGGTCGCATTCCGCGCCCGCTCGCGGTGGCAACTGCTGGAAATGTTTGCGGCGGCCCGGCTCGGCAGGCACCTGGACCATCCGCGAGTCGCCCACGCCAAGGGCAAGCAGATCGAGGTCACGTGCGGCAGCGAACCCGTGCCGGCCCAGATCGATGGCGACGCGATGATGACGACGCCGGTGACATATACCGTGTTGCCGAGGGCGGTGAGGTTGCTGGTGTAGAAGTGCGGTAACTGAAAAATGGAGGCCCCCATGGCCAATCGCATCGCAAGAATCGGGAACCTGTCTCTTTCCGGCGACCACCTCTTCCTCATCGCCGGCCCGTGCGTCATTGAGTCGCAGGACCTCTGCCGGCGCATCGCCGAGCACCTCAAGAAGGTCGCCGAGCAGCACCGGGTGGCCGTGGTCTTTAAGGCGTCGTACGACAAGGCCAACCGCACGAGCACCAGGTCTTTCCGCGGCGTGGGGATGGCCAAGGGCCTGAAGATCCTGGCCGCCATCCGCGAGGAGTTCGGCCTGCCCGTCCTCTCCGACGTCCACACGCCCGAGGAGGCGAAGGAGGCCGGCCTGGTCCTGGACTGCCTCCAGATTCCGGCGTTCCTCTGCCGCCAGACGGACCTCGTGCAGGCGGCGGCGAAGGCCGGCAAGGCCGTCAACCTCAAGAAAGGGCAGTTCATGGCCCCGTGGGACATGAAGAACGTCGTCGCCAAGGCGACCGAGGCGGGCGCCAAGCAGATTCTCGTGACGGAGCGCGGCGTGTCGTTCGGCTACAACCGGCTCGTCGCCGACATGACCGCCCTGCCCGTGCTCCAGACGCTCGGGCACCCCGTCGTGTTCGACGCCACGCACAGCGCCCAGCAGCCCGGCGGCCTCGGAACGGCGACGGGCGGCAGCCGCGAGACGGCGGCCCTGCTGGCCCGTGCGGCCGTGGCGGCGGGCGCCGACGGATTGTTCCTCGAAGTCCATCCGGACCCCGACAAGGCACTCTCGGACGGCCCGAACTCGCTCGCCCTCGAGACCGTGGGCGGCCTCGTGGAGACGTGCCTGGCCATCCGCGCGGCTGTCAGTACCTGATGGGCGGGTGCGCGGCAACGGGTGTGGCACGGCTGGCTTGTCCAGCCGTGGCGAAGGCCGGCGACGTCCCCCACGGCTGGACAAGCCAGCCGTGCCACATTGCCAGTACTAACGCCAAACACTTACAGCGCGTGACCATGCCACCCGCGTAATTGTGCAGGCCGCCGGATTCCGCTTGCTTTGCCCGCGGATTCGGCATATTTCTACCGTCTGACTTTGCAGGAGTTGGGGGAATCGCCCGAGTTAGGCGAACGAGAGTACGCTTGGGACAGGCCAGGCGCTTACTCCATCACGCCCCCCGCCCTATTGGAGGCTGTCATGGACCACATCAAGGTTTCGCTGGAACAGAAGGACATGCCGCGCAAGTGGTACAACCTTGCGGCCGATCTGCCCACCAAGCCGCTCCCGCCGCTCGGGCCGAACGGCAAGCCCGTCAAGCCGGAGATGCTGGCGCCGGTCTTCCCGATGAACCTGATCGAACAGGAAGTCACACGCAAACGATGGGTCACCATTCCGGACGAGATTCTCCAACTCCTTGCCCTCTACCGTCCCGCACCGCTGTACCGCGCGAAGCGTCTGGAAGAGGCCCTGGGCACCCCGGCCCGCATCTACTACAAGCACGAGGGCTTCTCGCCCGCCGGCAGCCACAAGCCGAACACGGCCATTCCGCAGGCCTGGTACAACAAGCAGTTCGGCATCAAGCGGCTGAGCACCGAGACGGGCGCGGGCCAGTGGGGCAGCGCCCTGGCGTTCGCGTGCGCGCTGATCGGCCTGGAGTGCAAAGTCTTCATGGTCCGCATCAGTTTCGACCAGAAGCCGTTCCGCCGCCTGATGATGGAGACGTGGGGCGCCACGTGCATCCCCAGCCCGTCGGACCAGACGCAGGCCGGCAGGGCGATCCTCGCGAAGATGCCCGACACGCCGGGCTCGCTCGGCATTGCCATCAGCGAGGCCATCGAGGCCGCCGTCACGGACCCGACCGGCCAGACGCGGTACTCGCTGGGCAGCGTCCTTAACCACGTGCTGATGCACCAGACGATCATCGGCTTGGAGGCAAAGAAGCAACTCAAGAAGTTCGGCGAGAAGAAGGTCGACACGGTCATCGCGTGCGCGGGCGGCGGGTCGAACTTCGCCGGCATCGCCTTCCCGTTCGTCGCCGACAAGATCGCCGGCGCACAGATCGACATCATTCCGGTCGAGCCGGAATCGTGCCCCACGATGACGCGGGCGCCGTTCGTTTACGATCACGGCGACACGGCCAAGATGACGCCCCTTCTGCCGATGCACTCGCTGGGCCACGCGTTCGTGCCGCCGGCCATCCACGCGGGCGGCCTCAGGTATCACGGCATGGCGCCGCTCGTCAGTGCCGCCATCCAGGACAAACTCATCACGCCGCGCTCGGTGCCGCAACTGAAGTGCTACGAGTCGGCCGTGATGTGGGCGCGGACGGAAGGCTTCATCCCCGCCCCGGAAACCAGCCACGCCATCGCGACCGTCATCGACGAGGCCAAGAAGGCCAAGGAAGAGGGCAAGGAAAAGGTCATCCTCTTCTGCTGGTCGGGCCACGGCCTGATGGACCTGACAGGCTACGACGCATACTTCCACGGCAAGTTGACCAACTACCCCCTGCCGCAAGAGGACATCGACAGGAGCCTCGACGCCCTGAAGGGCCTGCCGAAACCGCCGCAAGGGTGCATCGAGCGGTAACGCCGGCCGTTCAATCGACGGATTTGCGCGGTGGGTCTCCGGGCCCACCGCGTTTGTTTTCGGGCACTACGATCTGGAGAGCGCGGCTGGCCGGGGGACCCGCCGCGCGGCCAACCGCCGCTGCTGGATTACTCAAGGCCGGGAAGGACTCGCCCTGGCCTGCGCCGCTCACGGTCTGCCAATAGCACGTGAATCGGTAGAGATGCCAAGCGGGGCACGCCGAGTGATTCAAGTTGAGGGCGTCCGTTGACCGATATTATCGCTACGGCCGGTACGCCGAATACCGAACGTACTAAGGAAAAGGACCGTTCGCCTTGGAACTTCCACTCATCGTAGCGCCCGACGCCCAGGGTAATACGAACACCGTCGTTCGGGACACCACTTTCGTTGCGCGGCAACCGATCTTCGACAAGCGTAAGACCGTCCGCGCTTACGAGTTGCTGTTTCACTCGGGCACGGGAGCCCGTCCCGGCGGCGCCGACGCCGACACCTCCACCCTGGACCTGATCACATCCAGCCTCCTGGTCATCGGCTTGGACGAACTGACGGGCCAGAAGCGGGGGTTCATCAACCTGACGCGGAATCTCCTGGTGCGGGGAATTCCCGACCTTCTGCCCAGCGACCTGGTGACGATCGAGATCGCCCAAGACATCCCGCCGGACGACGATGTCCTGGCCGCCTGCCGCAAACTCCGGGCCGCCGGCTACGTGATCGCCCTGGACGGGTTCTCCCTCTCAGGTCTGGACAGCCCGCTCCTGGATCTGGCCGACATCGTCAAGGTGGACTTTCTGGCCACCCCCCCGGCCGACCGCGCGCGCATCGCCGAGCACCTTGATCTGCGCAACATTCAGGTGCTTGCCAAGAACGTTGAGACCATCGAAGACTTCGATGCCGGCGTCGCCACCGGGTACACCTACTTCCAGGGTTACTTCTTCAGCCGGCCGGCGATCCACGCGGGCAATCGCATCAGTGGCAACCGCCTGACCCAGTTCCGCCTCCTGAACGAGGTCTGTCGGCCCGACGTTTCGTACGACGACCTGGAGAACATCATCAAGAAGGACGTGGCGTTGACCTACCACCTTCTCAGGTATATCAATTCCGTGTGGTTCGCCCTGCGCTACAAGGTGACGGGCATCAAGCACGCCCTGATCGTGCTGGGGGCGAGCGAGATACGCAGATGGGCCGCGCTGATGAGCATTCGCAACCCCTGCGGCAACAAACCTTCGGAACTCTTTCTGCGATCGCTCACGCGGGCACGGATGTGCGAGTCCCTCGCCCCGTATCTCGGCATGACCGCAAACGCCTCCGACCTCTTCCTCGTGGGCATGTTCAGCGTCATCGACGCCTTGCTCGATATGCCGATGGCCAAAATCCTTCCGAAACTGCCTCTGACAACGCCGGTCGCGCAGGCGCTGGAGGGCCGGCCGGGCCGCTTCCGGACCGTCAAAGACGCCATGGTCGCCTACGAGAAAGGCGATTGGGAAGTCTTTGCCGCCAACGCGGAGGACCTGGGCATGGACACGCAGATCATGCCCGCGCTGTTCGGCGAATCGCTCCGCTGGGCCAACCAGGCGCTGGGCCTGATCCTCGCATCCCCGTAGCCCGCCCAACCGCCCCTTCTCTTCCACGCCGTCGCGGCCGGCATCGAGGCTCCAGGGTTTGCCAAATTCCGCTGTCAGCGGCTTAAGTTTTCCCCCCTGATGTCGATAATAACAGGTACACCGGGTCTTGGACGGACCCGCACAGGAAGACAGTACACGGCGGGCCCGTCTACCTCCCTTAGACTGAACACGGGGGCTAAGGATGAACACTGCCGTTCGGGACACAGTATTCGTTGCACGACAGCCGATTTTCGACAAGCAGAAGGTTGTGCGGGCGTACGAACTCCTCTTTCGCTCTGGCCTGGAAAACCGCTACACGGGCACCAGCGGCGACATCTCCACGCTTGACCTGATCGCCTCCAGCCTGCTCGTTATCGGCCTGAACGAACTGACGGGCCAGAAACGGGCGTTCATCAACTTCACCCGGAACCTCCTGCTCCAAGAGACGGCCGACCTCCTGCCCAGCGACCGCGTAACGGTCGAGATCATCGAGGACATCAAGCCCGACGCCGAGGTGCTGGCAGCCTGCCGCAAACTCAAGGACGCCGGATACCCAATCGCCCTCGACGATTTCGTCCTTTCGAACATGGACTCCCCGTTCCTGGATCTGGCCGACATCGTCAAGGTGGACTTCCTCGGCACACTGCCGGAGGATCGCGCGCGGATCGCCGAAGAACTCGGGCGGCGCAATATCACGGCGCTTGCCGAGAAGGTCGAAACCATAGAGGACTTCGAGGCCGCCGCCGCGGCCGGCTACACTTACTTCCAGGGTTACTTCTTCAGCAAGCCCGTCATCCAGGCCGGCAACCGCATCACAAGCAACCGCCTGACCCAGTTTCGCCTCCTGAACGAGGTCACCCGGCCCGACTTCTCCTACGACCAGTTGGAGGGCATCATGAAGCAGGACGTGGCGCTGACCTACCATCTCCTGAAGTACATCAACTCGGTGTGGTTCGCCTTGCGCCACGAGGTGACGAGCATCAGGCACGCCCTGGTCCTGCTGGGCCCGGCGGAAATCAGGAAGTGGGCCGCGCTGATGAGTTTGCGCCACATGGGAAGTGACAAGCCGTCGGAACTTTTCATCAGGTCCATCACGCGGGCCCGAATGGGCGAGTGCCTCGCCCCGCACATCGGCATGAAGGCGCAGGCCCCCGACCTCTTCCTGATGGGTATGTTCAGCCTCATCGACGCACTGTTGGACATGCCGATGGCCGACATCCTGCCCAAACTTCCCCTTGCGGAACCGGTCGCGAAGGCCCTCCTGGGCCAGCCAAGCCTATTCCGGACCGCCAATGACACGATTGTCGCCTACGAACGCGGCGACTGGGACTCCTTCGCTACCGCCTCCAAAGCGCTGCAACTGGACGCCCAGATCATGCCCTCGCTCTTCAGCGGCTCCCTGCGGTGGGCCAACCAGGCCTTCGGTGTGTTCCTGGCGGCCTGACGCACTACCGTGCGGCAGAAGTCCTCCTGGCAAAGTTCTCCTTGTCCTCGCGGCCTCTTCAGGTTAAAAACAGAAGGCCAAGCAGAGCGAAGGCGCCCCTGCCATCGCCTCATTCGGAGGAAGAGCCATGTTCCATCGCCAGACCCGGCGGGAGTGGATGAAGACGGCGATCGTGACGGCCGCCAGTGCGGCCGGGCTCGCGAGCACGGTCGGCGCGGAGGAGTCCGCCAAGCCCGGCGCGGCCTCGACGCCGACCGGTGCCACGGAAACGCCTCTTTTCCCCTTCTACGCCATGGACACGGGCCTGCGGGGCCCGGACGTCCCGACCATCGAGGCACAGGTCGCGCTCGTGAAGAAACTCGGCTACACGGGCGTCGATTTCGGCTTGGGCGCCCAGTTGCCCAAGCAACTCGAGCAACTCGGGCAACACGGCCTGCAACTCTGGGCGGTGTACGTGACGCCGTCGCTGGAGGGCGGTCTGCCCGCCGGCCTGGAAGAGTCCGTCAAGTTGATGAAGGGCCGCCCAACGCGCATCGAACTGGCCATCGGCAGCAAGCAGGTGAAATGTTCGGACCCGGCCGGCGACGCCAAGGCCATCGACATGATCAAACGCGCGAGCGACATGGCCGCCGACACCGGCCCGGTCATCTCGGTCTATCCGCACCGCGGCTCGTGGACCGAGCGGGTGGAGGACGGCGTTCGACTCGCCCGCCAGGTCGGCCGCAAGAACGTCGGCACGAACTTCAACCTGGTCCACTGGAAGTGGCTGCCGCAGACGAAGTTGCTGGAGGCCCTGCTGACCGAGGCCCTGCCGCACCTCATGACCGTCACCATCAACGGAATGGCCGGCGACAAGATCGTGCCCCTGGACGAGGGTGACTACGACGTGACGGAGTTCATGGCGACCGTCAAGAAGGTCGGCTACCGCGGGCCGGTGGGGTTCCAGGGGTACGGCATCAAGGGCAAGTCCGAGGAGATACTCTCGCGGACCATGAAGAAGTGGCGCGAGATTCTGGCGAAGATTTCGGGCTGAGGCTAAAGTTGCGTTGCAGCATTAGCGGACGCCGGCGGCCTTGGGGGCCTCGGTCCCGATCTCATAGAGGAAGTCCGGAGAAAAGTCCGCTCCGTTGTCCCACACAATCGTATCGAGGTCTTCGTTTACCCGCACACGTTTGAAGTACGCCAAATCCTTGAGCGGCTCGAAGATTTCGCCTTCAAGGTGAGGCGCAAGATCCACCTGGCGTACGCGTGCGTCCTCAAACGTGAGAAGCAACTTGTAGCCCGACACGTACTGCACATTCTTAACGGCATGCATAGCGCCACCCGTTTATGTCAGAGGCTCGATCTTCTTTAGCGGCTTGCGGGCCTCAGCCAACCGCCAGTCTTCCATTAGTTCGTGGCGATGCTCAAACGCCCATTCCAGCACCAGGGCAATTACCCGCTTCGGCAATTGCCCCTCGATGATCGCCAAGTCACCGATCGAGAACACACCCGCCTGGTCACCGTATTTCGCGTGAAAATGCGGGGGATTGTGTTCCTTATAGTATATCGCGATAACGATGCCGAAGAAACGGGCGATTTCCGGCATAGGCTGTCCTTTTTCCCGCAGTTGAGTAGTCCGCATCATGCCTGCGTGGCCGCACTCTGTCAAGGCCCGCTTTCGGCCGGGTGCCACGGCTGCGCTGTTTGCAGCCGTGTTCTGCGCCCGACGGCGGCACGGTTGCTGAACGGCGCAACCGTGGCACCCGGCCCTCTACGCCGCGTCGCGCCGGGAAGATCCACATTTCGCCAGGAACCACACCGCCCCGGCCGAACTTGCGACGATGATCGGCGCAATGCCCACGGCCATCCCCGCCACCGGGCCGCCCACGAGCGGCGCGATCCAGCCGCCCGCCAGGCCAGCCAGCGGACCGATGGCAAAGCCTGCACCGATGAGCCCCTCGTGCGCCCCGCCCGCCTCGACGGCGGCGTTCTTGACTACCATCGCGTAGTAGAGGGCCGCGTAGTACGTCGTTCCCGCGACGACGCCGAAGACGACTTCGCCCACGAGGACCGTCGCCAGTCCCAGGCCGCCTCCGCCCCCAAGGGCCGCCGCAATGTTCGGCCCGAAGAGCGTCAGGAAGAACCCCAGCGGCAGGCCGAAGATGACGACCACCTGCGTCCAGCGCCGGTTGTGCCACCCCACCCACAGGCCCAGCCCCAGAAACGACGCCGTCCGCACGCCGTCCAGCACGGCCGACAGCGCCGTGGCCGCCGTCACGTCGATGTCCAGGTCGGCGTAGACGCGCGGCAGAAGGGCCGCCAGGACCCACATCAGCGAGTAACTGCCGAGCATCGACCAGCGGCTGGCGGCCAGGAGCGACCGGAACCGTTCCATCGACGCCGGCACCGGACGTTCAGGATGATCGAAGGCCAGGTGCCCCGGCCGCCGCTCCAGCGGCCGGACCAGCGCAAGGCTCACGAGGTTCAGGAGGCCCGCCGCCGCAAACAGGCTCGGCGACCACCATCCGATGAGCGGCCCGGCCAGCACGAGCGCCACTGCCACAGCCGGGGCCCACGAGATGTTGAACAGCCCCACCGCCCTCGCCTGTGCCGCAGGCGTGCGGCCGGCGTTGACGTAACTCTCGATGACCGGCCACTTCAGGCCGTTGATGCAACCGAGCACCGTGTTCATCGCAACCAGCAAGGTCGCGCCGGCCGAGAAGAACAGCGTCGCGAACCCCGCGAATTGCGCGATAAGCGTGGCGACCAGCAGTCGCTTCTCCGACATCCGATGCGATATCCTGTGGCTCGCCAGCGCCCCGAGGGCGTACGCCGCGCCAAACCCCAGCGCCAGACCCAGGTTCTCGCCGTCCGTAAAGCCCAGCCGGTCGTGGCTGTAAAAGTAGACGCCGCGCTCGATCAGCGTGGTGGCGAAACTTTCAATAAACGTGATGACCAGCAGCCGTCCGAGCGGTGGCATCGTCGTTCCTTCAACCGCGCACGCGCCACGTGTTGGCTTCGCGCGGCGGGCAGTCGTGCCCGCCGCGCCACCACGCGAGAGCGCGCCGCTAAATGCGTCCGCAAAACATACGCTACCCCGGAAATGAAAGCAAGGAAGTCCGTAACGCCTCAGCATGGGCGAGGCTCGCCCCGGCGGGCCTTCGACATGCCTCGCCTTATTTAGCCCCCGGTGAATACACCGGGGGCGGCACGTCAACACGCGCCCGCCGCGCGGCGCCCCCCAACGTTCGCAGGGGCCCGAGCCGTTCGGCCCCCCGTGTATTCACGGTGGGCTAAATACCGCGAGGCGCATGTGCCGAGCATTCTCTTGCACGCCTCGTGCCTAGTGCTAGAATGCCGATATGTCGGAAGACCTTCCTAAGGGCGAAGATCGCGGCAACACGGTCCCACGGCGGCGCTGGGGGCTGTACGTCCAGGTGCTTGTGATCCTGCTGCTCGTGGGCGCCGGCATCGCCATGATCCTTATGGAATCGCCTTCGCGCGACACACCCGAGGCGAAGGTCCGCGTGCTTGTGGCGGAAATCGAGCGCCAGTATTCGGACGACTGGCTCTCCGAACTGGTCCACAAGTTCTTCCCCAGGTACGGCAGGGATCGCGGCTGGTTTGATGTGGCTGACGATTTGGCGACCCTTGGCGTCGAGGCATTGCCTGAGATCATCACGGCCACAAAGCACGGGCTGCCCTGTGTCCGCTTGACGGCGGCCGAGGCCCTCGGCGAGATAGGTGACCAGAGGGCCGTAGCGCCACTTATCGACCTCCTCGCCAGAGATTCCGATTGGGATGTGCGCAAACACGCCGCCATCGCCCTTGGCAACCTCGGCGGCCCGGAGGCCACAGCCCGCCTGATCGAGGCCATGGCCGACCCCGAACCCCAAGTTCGCAAGGCGGTTGCCGAAGCCCTGGGCATGGTCGGCGGCCCGGAGGCCACGGCGCGCCTGATCGAGGCCATGGGTGACCCCGAACCGGAAGTCCGCTGGTGCGTTGCCTTCGCACTCGGCCTCCTCCGCGGCCCAGAGGTCTCGGCTCGCCTGATCGAGGCCATGGCCGACCCCGAACCGGAAGTCCGCACGGAGGTTGCCTGGGCACTCGGCGAGATCGGCGACACGGCGGCCACGGCCCGCCTGACCGAGGCTATGACCGACCCCGAACCGGAAGTCCGCGAAGCGGCACGCAAAGCCCTTCAACGAATCCGCGCGGTCGGCCAAGCGCAAACGCCGAGTGCCCCGCCGCAAAACTGAAACGCGGGGGATAAATCCCCGCGCTACAATCTGAAGGCGGCAGGACGAACATCGGGCCATGAAAAGTTGCAGCGGCACTCGCCGCAGGGTAGAATCTTCCCGCCGTAATAACCCTAAGGGAAGACAGGCCGCATGCACACCCAGTTCCAGCACGCGTACGTCTTGAACGTGATGTCCGACGACCATCCGGGCATCATCTCGGCCGTGTCGACGGCCGTCCGCGACCTTGGCGGCAATATCGACGCCGCCAGCCAGACGGTCCTCGGCGGATACTTCACGCTCATCATGGTGGTCAGCCTGCCGAAGCGGATCGAGCCGGACGCCCTCGTGACGAGGGTGCGCGGATCGCGGACCTCGGGCCTCCAGGTGCTGGCCCGGGAATTCTCGGCGAGCGACGTGGCGCGGCCGGCGGGCCGGGCCGAACGGTTCGTCATGACCGCCTTCGGCAAAGACAAGCCGGGCATTATCTCGCGCCTCAGCCAGTGCCTGGCGGGCAAGGACGTCAACATCACCGACCTCTCGTGGACGCGCACCAACGACGACTTCGTGATGATAAGCGAGTTGGAAATCCCGGCCGCCGTCGAATTCGCCATGCTCCAGACCGACCTGGAGCAACTCGGCCGCGAGGAAGGCTTTACCGTCAAACTCCAGCACGAGAACATCTTCGTGGCGACGAATCAACTACGACTTACAACGGCGGGATTCGGGATCCGGGATCCGGGATCCGGAAATCGGGATTCGGATAAACGGCCGCTACCGAGCGGCCCGAATCCCGAATCCCGATTCCCGAATCCCGCCGTTTGAAAGGTCCGTATGTTCCGTACCGACGAAATCCTTTCGACGATCCAGATGCTGCACGCCGAGCACCTCGACGTGCGCACCGTGACGCTGGGCCTGAACGTCGACGACTGCGCCTCGTCGAGCATGGAGACCGTCTGCCGCAAACTCCACGACAAGATCCTCAGCCGCGCGGGGCGCCTCGTCGAGGCCTGCGACCGCATCGGCCGCAAGTACGGCATCCCGGTCGTCAACAAGCGTCTGGCGATTTCGCCGGCCTCCCACCTGCTGGCGGGCCACGGCCAGACGGCCGCCGTGGCGGTCGCCAAGACGCTGGACGAGGCGGCCGCCGCCTGCCGCATCGACCTCGTCGGCGGTTTCACGGCCCTCGTGCAGAAAGGCGTCACGCCGTCCGATGCGGTCGTCATGTCGTCGCTGCCGCAGGTTCTTTCCGAGACCCAGCGGGTCTGCGCATCGGTCAACGTGGCCACGCGCAAGGCCGGCATAAACATGGACGCCGTGGCCGAGATGGGCCGCATCATCCTGCGCATCGCCACCGCCACGGCCGACCGCAGCGGCTTCGGCTGCGCCAAACTCGTCGTCTTCTCGAACATCCCCGAGGACAACCCGTTCATGGCCGGGGCGTACGTCGGCGAAGGCGAGCCCGATGCCGCCGTCAACATCGGCGTCTCCGGCCCGGGCGTCGTGACGGCCGCCCTGGCCCGCCGCATCCAGATGGGCGGCAGGATAACCCTCGGCGACCTGGCCGAGGAGATCAAGATCACCGCCTTCCGCATCACGCGGGTGGGTGAACTCATCGGCCGCGAGGTCGCCGCCGAACTGGGCGTCGCCTTCGGCATCGTGGACC
>JAPLMO010000035.1 GCA_026386995.1 Planctomycetota bacterium
AGAGCCGTCAGTGGCGTACTTGAGGGAGTTCGCGGTGTTTCCACCGTTTGAGACCGTGGCCGACTGGTTGAAGGTCAGGCCGCCGGCGTAGACGGTGCCGCTCAGGTTTGCCTGATCTGCCACGGTGCCGAACGAGGCCGTGTTGGTCGGGCCGTTCGTAAGGTCCCACGGCGTCCCGGTCGCCCCAGACCAGTTGGTGGCGCTGGTGTCCCACGTCGCCCCGACGTCGCCGATCCAAGTGTACTCCACGGCCTGCGCCGTGCCGGTCCATGCCAGCACAGCCACGGCGAGCAAACAACCAAACAGCATCGTGCTTCGGCTAAACATGACTCTCTCCTTGACCTGACAAAGACCTAGCCCCCGTTTCCGTGTGAATAGTTCGAGCGCTCCCCCGCCAGTGCGGAGGGGGCGTCGATTGCTACTGAGGAACAATGTGTTGGCGGTCTGAATGTCATAAAGCCCCACGCCCACCGGCCGGAGCCGGCACCCCCCCGTGGGTTTAAGAACCCTGTAGAAGCCAATCGTGCAATATAGTATACCTCATATTTTGGCCGAAGTCCAATCGCGGCGGTTATTTTTTGGTTCTCCGGCAGCGGCCCTTCTGACCGGCCTGCCCAGATTGCCCAGATTGCCAATCTTGCAGACTTCAGCCCTCCGGAACCGCCGCAAGGCAGTTCCTTGCCTTTGTTCAGTTTTTCACTCTGCATTCTGCACTCTGCGCTCCGGTTCCCGGTTGCCGCCGGTCCACCCCGCGGCAGTGCCGCGGGCTTGTTTCTGGTTCCCTGGCCTGCCCGCCTCTGGCGGGTTCCCATTTTCCACCTGCGCCGTTGCCGTTGCCTTTGTTGAGTTCTTCACTCTGCATTCTGCACTCTGCACTTCGCCCCCCCCCAAAAGGGGACACCTATGACGCTTGTGAAAGATTTCACGAACGTAAGTGTTTTTGCAAAAGTGCGACTTACGTCAAGGGCCAAAACGGCGGGAACCAGAAAGCACCAACTACCCCGCGGCACATTTAGCCGGCGACCTCGGTCGCCGCGTTCTTGCGCGGCAGGTCCGGAGACCCGCCGCGCAAATCGCCGGGGAGGGTGGGGCGGTCAGGCACTTCGGGTCAAACGAGGGAAACGAGGCTGCCGAACTCGGTCAGGCGGGCCAGGGCCCGGTTCTCGGTGGGAATGCCTGCTTCCTGGACGGCGGCCAGGCGCCAGGCCGTGAAAATGGTCTTTTCAGACGACTACCGCGCTCCATTGACAATGCAGGGGTCAATAGGTCGGCGTCATCGGCCGCCGCACCGAACTGGTCCTTATCCCCCTGGCCAGGGCCGCATGCGGCTTTCCTTGGGCCGAGAAACCCGCGAAAGGCCAGTAATACTATCCATCGTCCTTTGCCGCGAGGGCCTGGGCCACCGTCACTGCGCCGAGCGCCGCACGGGCCTTGCTCCGGACCGTTTCGACGCTCAGTGCCACCGCTGGCGAGAATGCGCGGGTTGCACTGTCCCTGCCCTGCGCGGCGGCAGCCTCGAGCACGTCGAGCACGGCGGTCTGCTCGGGCGGACGTCTGAGGATGTACCCCGTTGCGGGCTCCTGGCCGGCCTGGCAGAGTATCCCCGCCGACACGAGTTGCGCAAGGAGCGGCTGCGCCAGCACCGGCGGCAGCCGCAGGTCCTCGGCCACGCGCAGCGAGGGCACGGGGCCAATGCCTTCCTGGTACAGCCGGGCCACCGAAAGCGTTGCCGCCAGGAGGTCCCACGGGCCGGGCACCGCGCGGTTGGCCGCCTTCATCGCCTGGAGTCGCCGCAGGTTCATCGCGGTGTGGGCCAGTTGCGCGCCCAGCAGGAACACCAGCCACGACACGTACAGCCACAGGAGGAACAGCGGGAACAGGCCGAGCGCGCCGTACAGGTGTCCCTTGGCCACGAGCAACTTGACGTACAGGGCGAAGCCCCACTTGGCGACCATCCAGATCGGCACGACGAACAGCGCTCCGCCGATGGCCGGCCACAGGCCGACGAATGTGTTCGGCATCAGTTTGTAAAACGCCGCCAGCAGCGCGACTCCCACCAGGCCCGGCACCGCCCAGCCAAGGGCCCCCATCGCCCAACCGGCGCCCGGTACGTTCGCGACGACGGCGTCGGACGCCTGCCCGATGGCGAAGATCGTGGCGACGAGCACGACGGGGCCGAGGGTCATTGCCGACCAGTAGAGGAGCGTCCGCCGCCCGACTGACCGGCTCCTTTCGGCCTCGAAGATGCGGTTCAGCGACCGTTCGGTCGTGGTCATCAGCGACAGGCTGGTCCAGATCAGGAGGACGACGCCGATGGGGCCGAGTTTGCCGAGGGTCAGTTGCTTCTCCGCATTCGTGATGATCCCCTCGATGCGCAGGCCGACGTTTTCCTCTTTCGATGCGGCGGCGGATTTGGCCGGCGCTGCGGCGGGCGCGGGCGGCGCCGTGCCCGGAGGCGCCGTGACCCACTCTTCCCACTCCTCATCGAAGTCTTCCGACGTGTCTTGGAGGTAGATCTGCCGGAACCCCGCGTATTCCATGACGTACCGCAGGCTGTTCTGTGCGTCGCCGAGGACGCCGACGGACTTCAGAATCAGAAATGCCAGGACCAGCACAGGAATCAGTGCGAAGATCGTGCGGTACGACAGGGCCGCCCCCATGGTCGTAGCGTTGATCTCCTTCAGGCGCAGCAGCGAGAATCGCCACACGTCAAACCGGTTGCGCAGGAACCTGGCGGCCCGGCCGAGTTGTTCGGGCGGTCCGTCGAGGAGCCGGATAGCCAGACCTTTCGTTTGTGATGGAAAGCCCATGGTTTCTCCTTGGCGCCGACGCAGGCGGTGTGGTGTCGGCCTCATGCCTGCGGGGCCCCGCCTATTTCTCGTTGCAATGTGTTCAACTGCTGGATGTGGCGTTCTTCCTCCTCGATGATCAGGCGGAGGGCCTGCGCGTTGTCCACTCCCGGCAGCAACCGCCGGTACAGGTCCGCGGCGTCTTTCTCCATCTCGACCGCCCGGTCGAGGATCTTGCCGAGGTTGCCCTCGGCGGCCAGGCGCCGGCACTCGTCGCGGCAGGGTAGTACCGTGTCGTCGGGCAACGACTCGGCGAATCCGGTCTCCTCTGCCTGCATGGCCATCTGTAGCACTTCATCAATCCTGAGTGCGGCCATCATCGCCTCCTGTTTCGCACGCCCCCCGCCTGCGGCACGGACCGTGGCGCCGCACGTGGTTGAAACCACGGGCGCCGCGTGGCAGGATGTTCACTTGCGATTGAGTTGTCTGCCCAACAGGTATTTGACCCTGCGGCGCTCCGTTATTCAAGATGTCTCCGGATGGGGCGATGCCTGCTACCGCGGTGCTGCCATGGGTGTTGGGGGCATCCCGAAAACAAGCCGACCATTGGATTGACAACAATCTTCTTCTCACAACGGTGTGCCGGCTGATAGAATCCTGGCGCTCTTATAATCCAAAGGTCAAGGAGGTTGGCAATGGGCAAGATGGAACAAGCGCTCAAGTCCGAGATCGTGCGGCTTGCCAAGAAGCAGGTGCGGGCGATCTGCCTGCCGCTTGCGCGGGATGTTCGCCGGTTGAAGCGAACGGTGTCGGCGCTGCGGAAGACGGTGGCGGTTCTCGCAAGCCTCGGGACCGAGTTGCAGGCCGAGCGGCAAGCCCAACGCGCGAAACTGGCGGTCGCCCCGGATGAGGTCAAGGCGGCGCGACTCTCGCCGGCCCTCATCAAGAAACTCCGTACGCGGCTCGGCATTACCCAAGGCGAACTGGCCACGCTCGTTGGCGTGTCGACCAGTGCGGTTGGGTCCTGGGAGTACGGGAAGGCCAAGCCCGAGGGCCACAACCGGGAGGCCCTGGTCGCCCTGCGGAAACTGGGCAGGCGGGAGATGGCAGGCATCCTTGCCACAAAGGCCGAAGAGACCCGGCTGGACGCCAGAGGCAAGGGCAGACGCCGGCGCCGGAAGAATCGCCGCTGATTTCCCGGAGGTTCCGTGCTGGCTGGTGAAACCTCGAATCAGCCGTCCGCCACCCGACGCAGTTTTGCTCCGCCCTTTACACGCTACTCTTTCACCGAGACCTCGCATTCATCCAGGAACACGTCGATCATCAGGATGCCGCCGGGGCTGCGCACGGCCTTGGCGCTTC
Organism: Planctomycetota bacterium; assembly: GCA_026386995.1. The sequence continues at coordinate 4,152 of JAPLMO010000035.1, forward strand.
GCACTTTGCCGCTAAGCACGACCTCGCTTTTCGGCTTGAGGCGGGTAAACAGGGCTTCAGGCACCTCCTTGCCACGGCGGAACTGAAGGACGCCCTTCTCCCCCATCGGGAAGGCTGCGCCCGAACGGTCATGCGGATGCACGGTGAACCCCGGCATCCAAGGCGAGTCGCCGCTCATGGACCCCATCCCCACCTGGATCACCCCGGCCGCTGCAAGTGCCGTATCGTCCTTGACTTCGTTGATGGACAGCGTCCAGTCGACCGCTTTTCCCTTCGCCTTCGCGAGGAAGTCCTCCACGGGCTTGTTGTATTCTAAGGGTTCCTCGCGCGTGCGGACAGCCAGGTCAGCTAGGAGCAGGCTTTGGAGGCCACCGTTAGTGAGCCTGTCGGTCTTGGAGGAGGTCACTTCCGGTGTCTTCCCCTTTCCAGCAGCAGCGCCTGGGGCTGTGCTAGTCCGGATGGGGAGCAAAGGAAGTCGTGCCAGTTTCTCGTCCTTCGTTAGCAGGAACAGGACGGCGGGGTCGCCTTCCAGTTGATGTCCGACGATCCCAAACTCCTTGCCTTTCATGCTCGGATCGAGCCAGAAGGCATCGCCGGCATTGGCTGTCGGCCGGTTGTTCGCGATGCTAAGGCTTCCGCCGTAGACGAAGATACCATTGCCATCCCTCCCGACACAGACGACGTGTCGTGGCACCTCGTCATTGGCCTGTCGCCGCGCTAGTTCGGCTGCGTCGCAGATCGCGTGGCGGCGAACCCAGCCCCGCTCCCCTGTCGGCGTGGTCACCTCCACCCGGTCTTCCAACTCCTGCACCGGGACGACTTTTGTGCCAATTTTAAGGGTCGCCTTCGCGTCCACGAGCTCCTGGTCGGGGAACAGTTCGCACCCCGCCACGCCGACGACGGCCCCCTGAGGCTGGTTGCCTCCGGAGCCACAGCCCAAGGCGAATACGAAGATGTATGCCGCCAAGGCGAACATCCCGACGAATAAGCCGACGCACCTCACAGTCTTCATGGCTCCCTCCCGAGATGGGCACTACCGGCGGCGGGCGTCACGGGGGCGAGGCCCGTCGCGGCGGATGATCGCCAGGCGTTGAGCCGTTGGAGTCCCTCGCCCAGGAGTGTGACTGGCATGGTGCGGGCGCCGATGGAGAGCCGCCCAGATACGCCGAGTTTTTTGGGTTTGCCGGGGACGAAAACGACGTTGGAGCGCGGCGCGACGACCGTATCGTCGCCGCTCAACTTGTGGAGGAACATCCCGTCGGGGAACAGTCGGGCCCGATACATCGGCTCGCTGAACTCGCCGCGCCAGATGGATTGCTTACCGGTGAGCGCAACCACGGTCGTGTCGTTCGCCAAGTCGGCCTTCTTGAGGGCGGCTACGGTGGCGTCGAACCAAGCCAAGGCCTCGGGCTGGACGTCGGGACCGATTCTTCGAAATCGCGGGTAGCGCCGGAAACTCTGGATGGCCCAGAGGATCTGATAGAAGCCGAGGATACCGGCCCACGACGCGTTGTTGGTGACGGCGATGACGAAATTCCAAAGGCCGATGAGTAGGAGGGCGAGGCCCTCGGCGATCAGGCCGGGCGCACGCGGAAGGGCAATGACGGCAATCCCCTCCAAGACGAGGAAGCCGCCGATGGCAACGAGGATGCCGTTGAGGTCGAATCCGTCCTCGCTGAGGGCGTCGAGACCGAGGTAGATAGCGACGCCGCCGAAGATAATGCTGCCGATGCCGCCCGTGCGCAGGAGGCCGCGAAGGGCCCGCCAGTTGGCCGCGCGCTGGATCTTCTCCGCGTCTGTCCGGATGTCCACTCGCTGCTCCTATTCTTGGGGCCGCGAGTGCCCCTTGGTTCAGGCGCGGACGGCCGCTGTCGCGTTGGCATCATGCCGGCTGACCGCGGACCCGACCGTGCCACGGCCCACAGGGAACTGGAACCCATGCTTTCATGTGAAAGCATGTCGCCGCCAAAGAAAGACTCTATCGCCGGTTCTGGGGACTGTCAATGGGAATGTGGTATATGCGGGGCGAGTGACGTGTTTCCGCGGGTGTTATCTGCGACAACTTCTTGGCCGATGCGCGTGTCAAGGCTTCCGGCGGCCCACGCCCACGTGTGGACACAGGCGAGCCTTGCCAGGGAGATGACGTGGAGCAGGGCGGACTTGACGTAGTGGTTCCAGTGATCGGGGAGAAACAGGTTCGGGCAACCGAAGTTCTCGGACAAATCAGCCTCCGAAAGAAGTTGTGACCAGGCTCTTCGGAGGCTACCATAAGTGACGCTGGAGAAACAGGTTATGTTGCCAGGCGAAGGGCACGAAAATCGGCGGACCAGTACAGAAGCCGGAGAAAAAGAAAATCCGCCAGAGGTCGCGGCCATAGCACCGGCATAGCACCGAACTTTTTCGCCCACCTGACCCGCGCAGAATGAAGGCCCGTAAACGCCAATGTTTACGGGCCTTATCTTACTGGCTGGGGATCCTGGATTCGAACCAGGACAGACAGATCCAGAGTCTGTCGTGCTACCGTTACACTAATCCCCAGCCCAAGGTTCCTCGAGCGCACAGTCCGCCGCTCGAGCAGGCTCCGGATCAATTTTTAGTATAAGTTAGATTGCGGCCGAATCAAGCCAAAAGCGGTACTGCGTCAGTCTCGGTGGCTGATGTGGCACGGCTGGCTTGCCCAGCCGTGGGGGGCGTCGCGAATCTTCGCCACGGCTCGGTGGCTGATGTGGCACGGCTGGCTTGCCCAGCCGTGGGGAGCGTCGCGAATCTTCGCCACGGCTGGACAAGCCAGCCGTGCCACATCCCCTATAACTGACGCAGTACCAAAAGCGACCCGGAACTGCCCGCCGCAATTTCCGCGCTTGACAGTCGCCGGGGGGGCCGGTATGGTTATGCGGCCTTTTATGGAGATAACGCTGGTGGACGGGTCCCGGATGAGCGCGGCGGCTGGAGTGGCGACCGAGAAGACGGGCACGCAGTCCGTCCTCGCCACGAAGGCCAAGCCGGCGCTGGGATCGTAGGGTCCGCCGCCCGAACCAAACATGCGAAGCGGCCCTGCGATTCCAAGGATCGCGGGGCCGCTTCTTTTTTCGGCAACGGATTGCCGATAAGAATGGAGATTTGGCCGGCGGGCGAGTAGCCGGGCAGGATGAAATCTGTGGGTGCCACGGCTGCGCCTTGTGCAGCCGTGGTAGTCGTCGGGGACGCACGGCTGCACAAGGCGCAGCCGTGGCACCCGCGCAATCAAAGTTGACGGACTACTCGTTCGCCGGGGCGAACACTGAAAGGAGCCGTAAGATGGGCGTGAAGGTGACGGTCGTCGGCGTAGGTCTCGTGGGCGAAGCGATTGTCCAGTGCCTGAAGGACCGGAAGTTCCCGTGTCAGTGGCCGCCGCGCGTCGTGGCCACGCGCGAGCGTCCGGAAACCCTCGCCGGCGAGAAGATGCTCGTCGAGGAAACCTGCACCGAGTCGTTCCAAGGCGCCAACCTCGTCCTCTTCGCCGGCCAGGAAGGCGCCAAGGGCGCCAGTGTGACGTGGCGCGAGACGGCCGAGAAGGCCGGGGCGTGGTGCATCGACAACGGCCGCGATTTCCGCATGGCCGCCGACGTGCCGCTCGTCGTGCCCGAGGTCAATTCCGGCGCCATCACGCCCAAGACGCACTTCATCGCCAGCCCGAACTGTTCGACCATCCAGATGGTCGTGGCCGTCGCGCCGATCCACCGCGCGGTCGGCATCAAGCGTATCGTTGTGGCCACGTACCAGGCCACGAGCGGCTGGGGGATGCGCGGCCCGCAGGAACTCAGGGCGCAACTGCCGAAGGCGCTGGCCAACGGTGTCGAAAACCTGGAGTACGACCCGAAGGTCTTCAACCGGCCGATCGCGTTCAACTGCATTCCGCACATCGACGCGTTCCTCGAGGGCGACTACACGCGCGAGGAAATGAAGATGGTCCACGAGACCCGCAAGATCCTCGGCGACGACAAGATAAAGATCAGCGCCACGGCGGTCCGCGTGCCGGTCCTGAACGGCCACAGCGAGGCCGTCTGGATCGAGACGAAAAAGAAACTCTCGGCCGATGACGCGCGCCAGATTCTCCGCACCGCCCCCGGCGTGGTCGTCATGGACGAGCCGGGCAAGGACAGCGGGCCTCGCACCTATCCGACCGCGCTGGACCTAGTAAAGCCCGAGTACAAGGACGTGACGCTCGTCGGCCGCATACGCGAGGACATCAGCACGGAGAACGGCCTGGCGATGTGGATCGTGTCGGACAACATCCGCAAGGGCGCCGCGCTGAACGTTGTCCAGGTGGGCGAAGAGTTGCTGCGCCGGGGGTACTTGAAAGCGTAGCGCCGCCGTATTAGCGGCTGTGGCACGGCTGGCTTGCCCAGCCGTGGGGAACGTCGCGGGCTTTCCACCACGGCTGGGCAAGCCAGCCGTGCCACACCGCGGTGCGGGCGCTAAACACGTACAATCACGGGGGGCTAAATAAGGCGTCTTGGGCGTTACTGAAGACATGCCCTGCGGGAGCGGCAGGGTACGGACCATGCATCCTGGCAGGGGAGCGTTGATCATGTTCGAGCATCGACACGCGCCACTGGCGCTGCGGAAGGTTTTCGTCCACCGCATGCTGCGAAGTGCGGCGATGGCGACCGCGTTCCTCGTGTTTTCGCTTTGCATCGGGACGCTCGGCTACCACGTGTTCGTGGGGCTCGACTGGCTGCAAGCGGCCCTCAACGCCGCGATGATTCTGGCGGGGATGGGGCCCGTCGACGAGATCCGAACGACGGGCGGCAAGGTCTTCGCCATCGTGTACTGCCTCTACAGCGGCGTGGCGTTCCTGACGACAGTGGCGGTTCTCCTGGCCCCGGCGGTGCACCGGTTTCTTCATCGGTTTCATCTTGAGGCTGAGGGCAGGAAATAATCTGTTCGAGCCCGCCGCGGGGTATGTGTTTATCGCAGATGGGTGGCATGGTCACGCTGTTGCGTGACCATGTCGCAGTGACGGGCCATGTGCGGTTCGAGGTGCATGGTCACGCAACAGCGTGACCATGCCACCCGGCGCTCTATGTTAAACGGATACGCCGCGGGAGCGGCGGGGTATCATCTTACGGGGCAAAACTTACGCACCTGAGGAGGCATCATGAAAGTCTGCAAGTTCGGCGGCACGTCAATGGCCGATGCCGGCCAGATTCGCAAGGTCTGCGACATCGTCCTATCTGACCCCGAGCGGCGGCTGGTCGTCGTCTCGGCCCCCGGCAAACGGTCGAAGAGCGACACCAAGGTGACGGACCTCCTGATCGCCCTGGCCGAGAAGTGCCTTGCCGGAGGCGCGGCCGAGAAGGAACTGGCGGCCGTCGTCGACCGCTACGGCCAGATCGCACGCGACCTGGGCCTCGGGGTCGATATCACGAAACGCATCGAAGAGGACCTCCGGACCCGCATTGCCACGCCGCGCGCCGACCGCGGGCAGTTCCTCGATACCCTGAAGGCCGCCGGCGAAGACAACTGCGCGAAACTCGTCGCCGAGTACCTGAAGAGCACCGGCGCCCCGGCCCGCTACGTCAGCCCGAAGGACGCGGGCCTCCTCCTGACGCACGAGTTCGGCAACGCCCAGGTGCTGCCGGAATCGTATAAGAACCTCGCGAAACTGCGGGACCAGAAGGGCATCCAGATATTCCCCGGCTTCTTCGGCTACTCGCCGCAAGGGGCGGTCGTGACGCTGCCGCGCGGCGGGTCGGACATCACCGGCTCGATCCTGGCGGCGGCGGTCAAGGCCGACGTGTACGAGAACTTTACGGACGTCGACTCGGTGTTCGTCGCCAGTCCGGCGGTCGTTGAGAACCCGCGGCCGATCTCCGAGATCACCTACCGCGAGATGCGCGAACTTTCGTACGCGGGTTTCAGCGTATTTCACGAGGAGGCCCTGGCGCCCGTCTTCCACGCCGGCGTGCCGGTGTGCGTCAAGAACACCAACAACCCGTCGGCCCCCGGAACGTGCATCGTGCCGGACCGCGTCTGCGGCATCGGCGAGGTGGCCGGCATCGCCGCCAGCGACGGGTTCTGCTCGATCTACGTCAGCAAGTACCTGATGAACCGCGAGGTCGGCTTCGGCCGGCGGCTGCTCCAGATTCTGGAGGAGGAGGGCCTCTCGTACGAACACTCGCCTTCGGGGATCGACAACATCTCGGTCATCCTCCGCGAGAAGCAGTTCACGGAGGCCGTTGAGAGGCGCGTCCTGGACCGCATCCGCAAGGAACTCGCCGTCGACGAGGTCTCGGCCGAGAGGGGCCTGGCGATCGTGATGGTCGTGGGCGAGTGCATGCGGCACGTTGTGGGCGTGGCGGCCCGCGCCACCGAGGCGTTTGCACGGGCCAAGGTCAACATCGAGATGATCAACCAGGGCTCCTCCGAGGTCAGCATGATGTTCGGCGTCAAGGCCGAGGACACCGACCGTGCTGTCCGGGCGCTGTATGACGAGTTTTTTGCGAAGGCGAAGTGAGCCTGCCTATTTGGCCCCGGTTTATTCACCGGGGGCTAAATATTGCGCGCCGGGGAATCTGTTTGACCGCCCACCCGCCCGCCCTAAAATGGTCCCGAACTACGAGCCAGTGGGACTGACATCATGCGGGCCATCACGTTTCATATCGCGTTCGCCAAGTGGTGGGCGTGCAAACTTCTTGGCCCGTTCCATAAGGGCGTTTTCTGGAGCGGTCTTTCGACGCTGCGCCTGGAGGACATCGCCGAGCAGCCGCTACCCGGCGACGAGTGGGTCCGCGTCCGGCCGCGACTGGGCGGCATCTGCGGCAGCGACGTCGGCCACATCCTTCTGGCGGACCCGCCCGACGTCTTCACCCAGGCGCTGGCGATCGAGCCGCTCGTCTTCGGCCACGAGAACGTTGGCATCGTGGTCGAGCGCGGCCCGGGGGCGCAGGATGTGGCGGAGGGCCTCAGGGTCAACGTGGACCCGATGATCGCCTGTGCCGCGCGCGGGCTGGACCCGTGCCCCTCCTGCCGCGAGGGGCAGTTCTGCTCGTGCTGGAACACGGCCCAGGGGAAGGCTGGCTATGGTTTCTCGGTGGGCCACTCGGGGCACGTCGGCGGATCGTGGTCCGACTCGTTCATCGCGCACAAGTCGCAACTCATCCCCGTGCCCGAGGGAATGACCGACGAGCAGGCGGTTCTGGCCGACCCGCTCTCGGCCGCCGTCCACGCGGTCCTGCGCCGGCCGCCGGGCCTGATGGACCAGGACGTTCTGGTGATGGGCTGCGGCATCGTCGGCTTGGCTGTGATTGCGTTCCTACGGGCGCTGGGCTTTAAGGGCCGCATCATCGCCACGGCCCGCTACCGGTTCCAGCAGGCGCTTGCGCTGCACATGGGCGCAAGCGAGGTGTGGGACTCCACCGACCTCAGGAAGAAAGACCTCTTCGACCGCCTGGGCGAAGCCTACCGCATCAAGCCCGTCCGCGGAAAGTTCGGAAAGAAGATCCTCCTGGGCGGCGTGGACCTGGTGTACGACGCCGTCGGCAGCCGTAACACCGTCGAGGATTCGCTCCGCGTCGTCCGGCCGCAGGGCACCGTGGTGCTTGTCGGCATGGGCCACCCGCGATGGGTCGACTGGGACCCCGTGACGCACAAGCAGATCACCGTGATGGGCAGCCACGGCCGCGGTGTGGAGCAGTGGCGGGGCCGGCGGATGCACACGTACGACATCGTCCACGAACTCACGGCCGAGGGCCGATTCCCGGCCGAGAAGTTGCTGACGCACATCTTTCCGCTCGAAGACTACCGCGCGGCCCTCGAAACCCTCACCAGCAAAGGCCGCCACGGTGCCGTGCATGCGGCGTTCAGGATCAGTTCGTGACGGCCTTGCGAATGCCTGCCGACGTTCTGTTTAACCGCGGAGAACGCAGAGAACGCGGAGAACGGCCGATTCTCGTGAAGAAGAGTCTCGCGTCTTATCCTTGCAGCCGGCGGAAGCGATGCCTTGCGGCTTCAACCACAACAAACGCCTTCCCCAACTCCTCCTCGGAATAGGACGCGAGCACCTTCTCCAGTTCTGCGTGCACGGCGTCGAGGGCTGTTGGTGAAATGCGAAGATAGATGACACCCGCACCGAGGCTATGAACGAACACGAGGCCGCCGAAATCCCGGTCTCGCGTTACCAGAATTCTCTTGTCCTGCGATGCGAAGGCAAGAAGTTCCGAGTCTGCGGCTTGGGATAAGCGAACCTCGGAGGCGGTGACCACATCGTGCCCAATCTGCCGAAGCAGCCTGGCTGTCACGGCGTAAACGTCTTGGTCGAGAAGGAATCTCACTGGCCGGATGCCACGTGAAGGTCCTCAACGCCCAGAACCTCGATGGCGTAGCGGACGCAGGCTCGGATGTCATCCACCTTCAGGTCCGGGTAGTAATCCCGAATGATCGCTTCAAACGGAAGCCCCTGGCCCACCAGTTCGAGCACGTCCACGACGGGAATCCGGGTGCCGGCCACGCAAGGCTTGCCGAAATGAACGTTGGGATGTACTTCAATGCGTTCTTTCATGGGACGACCTCCGGGGCCTCTCATGTGGCCCCTATTATTTATACAAGTTTTCAGAGCGATTGTCAATCTCGCCGGCCTTGACGCGCGGCCGCCCTCCGCGTTCTCCGCAGTTAACCTTTCCGCCCCGCTTCTCCCACCACCCGCGCAATATTTTCCCGGCTCACAGGCTGTATCAGCCCGCGCTCCGTGATGATCCCCGCCACCAGGTCCGCCGGCGTCACGTCGAACGCCGGACAGTAGACCTTCGCACCCGTCGGGGCGGTCTGCCGGCCGAAACCTTTTGTCACTTCCTCCGACCCGCGCTCTTCGATCGGTATCTCGTCGCCCGATTCTATCGCGAGGTCGAACGTGCTCGACGGCGCCGCCACGTAGAACGGCACGTCGTGGTGCTCGGCCAGCACCGCCACGCCGTACGTGCCGATCTTGTTGGCCGTGTCGCCGTTGGCGGCGATGCGGTCGGCCCCGACGATCACCAGGTCCACTTTGCCCTGGCGCATGACGACCGCCGCCATGTTGTCGCAGATGAGCGTCACGTCGATGCCCGCCTGCTGCAGTTCCCACGCCGTCAGCCGCGACCCCTGCAGCAGCGGCCGCGTTTCGTCGGCGTAAACGCGGAACTTGCGGCCAAGTTCCTGCGCCCGGTAGAGCGGGGCAAGCTCGGCCAGCAGGGCCTCTTTAATCGCTCGCCCGCCGCGGCCGCGGTATTCCTGAACCGTGCGTTTCATCCGGTCGAGCGCCCAGAAGAGGTTGACGGCCGTCGGCCGGCTGGTGGCGAGGTACTCCGCGGCCTTCAGCGCCAGGGCGGCGACTTCCTTCTCGTCGTCCGGGGCGCTCTGGATTCCTACGACCACGCCCATCGCCGCCGCCACCCCGATGGCCGGGGCGCCGCGCACTCGCAGCACCTTGATCGCCTCCCACACCTCCTCGACCGTGCGGCAGGCGATTATCTTGAAGTCGGTCGGCAGCAGGGTCTGGTCGATGAGTTCCATGCGGCCGTCGAGGCCGCCCACCCAGCGGACGGTCTGTTCCAGGCTCACGGGGCGTTCCCTGCGTTCTCGTCTGCGATGGCCACGCGCTCGGCCAGGCGGGCCTTGTACTGGAGGACCTTGTCGCGCAGGACCGCATCCGTCCCGGCCAAAATCTGGGCCGCAAGGATGGCCGCGTTGACCGGCCCGGCCTTTCCGACGGCCACGGTGGCCACCGGTATGCCGCTCGGCATCTGGACGATTGAAAGCAGGCTGTCCATGCCGCCCATGACGCCGCTGGGCATCGGCACGCCGATGACGGGCAGGGGCGTCAAACTCGCCAGCACCCCCGGCAGATGTGCCGCGCCCCCGGCCGCCCCGATGATGACCCGCAGGCCCCGGCCTGCGGCCGTTGTGGCGTACTCGTGGGCCGCATTGGGCGTCCGGTGCGCCGAGATGACCCGCAGTTCGTGCGGTATCCCGAACTCCTTCAACGTGGCCACGCAGGGCCGCATCGCTTCCAGGTCGGAATCGCTGCCCAGAACGATGCCGACGAGCGGCTGAGGTATCTTCTTGGGGCTCACAGGCTTTCCTCCAGAAGGGCCGAAGGGGAGTATAGGGCAGGGGGGCGAGAACGTCAACAGGTACGCAACGGCGGGAATCGGGATTGGGGAATCGGGATTCGGGAATCGGGTCGAAGAGTCGCCGTGGCGACATTCGGGATTCGGGAATCGGGATTCGGACAACGGCCCGCGGCCGTTTGTTTAGCCGCCCATTTTAATGGGCGCGTGTTCGCGGGCAACGGCAACGGCTTTAACCGGTCGCCACGGTGACTGAACTACGAACGCCGGGAACGGTCGCCGCGGCGACTAAACTCCGAACGCGGATTGGGCGAGAAACGGCGGCGGCCGTTAACTTGAAACCTGAAACTTTGAACTGCCGTTTTCGCCCCAGCGGGGCGGCGGACTGTAGCCGCGGGTGAAGCACCGGCCGCTCACGCAGCGGGCGGTGCGCAACCCGTGGAAAAGTTCGTGTTTCAACACATCCGCCCTGAAAGGGCGGAGGAATCGACGGCACAGGTGTCCTTTCATCGGCCCAAAAATCCCCTTCGCCCCGCCGGGGCTCCAAAGCAAGGTAGGAAAAAGGGGTCGCGCTTGCCGGCCTACCACGGGCTCGCGCACCGTGGCTAGAAATCAGTCTTGCCCCTCCGGGGCCGCGGGCGGAATCATGGTGTACGTCACAGTAACTCCATTATGCCTTGTTGAATATTCAATATTCTCCGTGCCGTTGTGCACGTAGGGGCAGCCCCGTGTGGCTGCCCTGCGCCTTGCGGGCTGCGCCTGAAAATTGGTATTGTCCCCCGAATTCCCCCCGAATTCGGCGCCAGTACCAGCGAGGATCATTGCCCGCCTGGCTCCGATTCTGCCGCCTCCCGGTGCTCTCTAAGCGCCGCTTGATAGACGCGCTGCAGGTATGGTCGCATCACCTCACCTTCTCCTTGTGTCATCAAGACAGACCATTCCTCGAAGTCGAGCATCCCATGCTTGAGGTACAGTCCTCCGATTTCGACCATAAGCGAGAAAGTCTCAGCATCGACCTCTTTCACATCTTGGCAGTTCGAGTTGCCATGTCCCTCGGTGCCTATTCCGCAAGCCTGAGGCGCGGCGGGATCGCCATCAGCATCGTCGTCGGAGAAGAGTGACCCCTGAATTGGTCCCCGAGTGCCCTCTTCCAGAGATGTGTGTCCCCTGAAACGCTTAGGATTTGCTACCGGAGCAATCCCAAAGAGTTTGTCGAGCCTGCGCAACTCCTTCTTGGGCACTCTCTCCCGCATCTTCGGCAGACGGAGGTGCATAGGGGCCACACTCTGATGATGATGGCGCTTCTCAACGCACCGCCATGCGGGTTTGCCGCCCCACTCACCGTATTCCACCTCCCTGCCACAGTTCGAGCATACGATGACTCCACCCTTAATGGGCGGCTGGTCAATGTCGCGCCGATAACAACAGTCTTCCCTCATACAGCGCCAGTAGAAGGGCTTGCGGTCTCCTTCGCTCGCGACCATCTCACCGTCGCAAATCGGGCATACTGGCGGTCCGGCATCATATTCGCCAACAAGGTCGTCTAGCCGCAAAGTGCCTGCGAAATCCTTGACGACCTCCCTGCTTTCCCGGCGTTCCATAATCTCTTGCGTGTCGCTGAAACTGAGCGGGTTAAGCGAGCCCGACCACAGGATATTGTCATCAATGAAGATGAGTTTCTCGTGCATGCCTCGCTTATGCACCACAACAACACCCCAGTCGCTCAGCGCCTTCTCTAGCGCGCGGTACCCAGGCACTTCTTTTTTATTCCGGTCACCGTGAGTCTTGGTGACAACATAGACCCGGACTTGTCGCTCTATCGCCGCCCGAATCTGGGGTTCGAGCAGGGCAAGCCTGGCTTGCGTGATGAAGGCTGAGTAGATCACTATCCTGCTCGCGGCGCGAGCCAGGTCCCCGCGCAGTACGGGGAAGAACCGTTCCTGGGTCACCACAAGCCTTGTAGCCTGTGGTTCCACATCTCCGCCTAGCACCAGACTCTGAGCTTTCGCCGCACGGGCCGATAGCCCAGTGGGAACGACCTCGACTGCACTCACTCGTGGATAGTGGGCCACGAGGAACGGTATGAGTTTTGCCCCCATGAAGGCCCGCTTCGCACGCTTGACATTGTAGTCGAAGTCGCCGACTACCACCAAGCGGCGTCTGGCCCTGGTCAGTGCCACATTAAGAAGGCGTTTGTTGGTTTCGTCCCGTTCGGGCATGAACAAGCCCACGCGCCAGTGCGGCTCATCGTTGACCAAGTCCAGAATGACCACATCGGCTTCCGACCCCTGGAAGCTGTGTGCAGTGCCCGCCAACACTTCACCTGCAAGCCCCTGCTTACGCAGCAGAAGCTCAAGCAGTCTGGCGTGGGGCCGGTAGGGACAGACTATTAGGATGCGCGGGTCATGCCCCACTTGAAACTCTGGGCGGTCACGACGCAGCAGTTGTTCCGCGATGTCCACACAGATAGTAGCCGATAGGAAGTTGAGCCTGCTTGATCTTGCTGCCCTTGGTACGCTCGTCACCCACGCGCCAAGAGGACCCGTATCCACCAGGAGGACTGGCTCATCGTAGCCCCAATCACGCCGATACCAGTCCGTAAGGTTGCCGTCGGACTTGGTCATGTCGTCATCCCACAGTCGGCCCTCGTAGATCAGCTCATTGGGAATTGCACTAATCTGTGGATGCATGCGATACTGCCTTCGCAAGATCACCACACGGTCTGGTGCCGCGTCGGGATTGGTCAGTACGGCCTCTTCGAAGATATCACGGCCGAGCCATTTTAAGGCTAAGGGGTGCTTGGAGATTACAATCGGCGGCAGTTGCTTGAAATCCCCAACTACTACAGCGTTGCAGTCGGCCAAACCAGCAGCCACCCACAATGCCGGTATAGGGGCCATTGATGCCTCGTCGAGGACAACCGTATCAAAGCGCCGCTTCTGGATTGAATCCCGCAAGTAGGCCCGGGTCAGCGTGGTGGCTACCACGGTTGCGTCCGCGATAACGAGTTCCTCTACCCGCTTGAGAGCCTCCTCGATGTCTCGGGTCTGGGCATCAATTGCGATGATGCGCTCGTTAAGCCGAATACGGTCGTCTAGCATCGTGTTTAGATCGCAGCCCCGGACTTCGGATAACGCCCGTTCGCACGCGGCGCGAGCGGCCACGAGCATCTTTTCGGCCGGCCCAGGAAGTTCTTCTGTCAGGTTCCACTCACGCAAGACCGCCAGCCGCGCCTCTAGCAACTGCTCCAAATCAGGCCTGCTCTTGCCACATTCTCGCATCAGTTGGAAACCCCTCGCGCGTACCTCGGCCAACGCGGCGGCGTTTTCATTGGCTTTCTGGATCACCTCCTCTGGTCCATCCGGGTAGTCATCGAAGAAGATTTGAATCACAGCTGCACATAGCGCACGCACAGCAGTCAGATCGTGAAGATTGTGGTTAAGCCGGTTTATTTCTGCTTGAAGGGACTCGAAAACATTCCGGCTTTCGTTTACAACTTGCTGTTGAACATGAGATTCGGGAATGTTAGCATACGGTTGGAGTTTCTTTTGCAACTCAACCTTCTTTGCCAACAGTTGTTCGGCCCCGGCAAGGCTCTCATTCAACGCCTGGACGCGGTCCCAAGCCGACTTGACCCCGGCTCGGAAATTAGCGACTATCGGCCCGAGTGATTCAGGGGAGGGTAATCCCCGCCACAGACGCGTAAGCTTGCCCACCGATTGAGCATCGGCGTGAAGCGCCTCTGCCCTAGCAAGCCGAGCGCTGATTCCTTCATGCTCCTGTCGCGCCTTCTCTTGTGCTACGCGGGTTTGCTCAACTCGTTGGGTCAGCACGTCAACAGGCGGAAGGTCACGTGCGCGGCCTCGAAGTGGCGCTATCTCCTCGGCTTTGGCCATGATCTGCTCCGCCTCGGCCAGTCTTCTCTTAGCCTCGGCCACCTCAGACCCAGCCGCCGCGCATCGGTCAGTAGTCTCTGCGATGTCCTTCTCAAGACGGGCCAACTCGGTCATATTCCGTTGGGCTTCACTAGCAGCACTCGCGGCAGCAGCCAACTGCGTAGCGGTGTCAGCGAGATGCGATTCCTCTGCACGCGCGTTTTCCAAGTCGGCTTCCATTGTTTGGACTTCGCCGAGTTTGCGCGTCATCTCACCGAGATCGGTTTGAGCTTCGGACAACCACTCGCAAATATCTATGGCGCGGCAAAGACCCCTCACCTCTTCGGCCAGCCTTGCCCGCTCAATACTTAACGTCTCTCGGCGTCCAGCCAGTTCCTCCGACCGATGGTCAACGTGCGTCTGCAGCAAGAGATCGGGACAGTTGGCAATCCGCTGGTCCTTTGGGTCTCCGACACGCAGCACGCGGCCTTGGCTAAGAAGATCGGGGGCCAGGTATTGCTTGATGTAATGGAGGGCGCCATCCACTGCAATGTTAGTATGCGATACGAGGAGGACGGACCTGCTGCACTTGAGAAGTTGGCCTGCAATGGCACCAATCGTGCGGCTCTTGCCGGTGCCGGGCGGCCCCCAGATAAAGGTCGTATTGCGTCCCAAACTCGAAGCAACAGCCGCGCACTGATCGCTATTGAGACAGAGTGCTGCCAGATCAACTAGTGCGGGTTCCCCCGAGGCGGGCAATGCCCCTCTCACCCGTTCGCCCACTACGTTCGGCAATTGGGCGTGACCCTCAATGCGTTCGATCAGTTTCCGCATGAGAAATGTCAGATTGCTTTGAAGACGGGCGACAGGGACAAACACACCGATGTCTTGGGGAACACTCAGCGTGACTGCCAAACCATCAACTGAAAGAATGGTCACTTCAACTGGTGGTGAGCCAGGCAGATAAAGATCGCCGGGTGCGTCGCCCGGCAGATTGAGAGCGTTCTCTATATCGAAAACGTACTGGTAACTGGCACCAACCTGCGCAATGCGGCGGCCATTGGCAAGCGGCACTGCGGCGCTGGACTCGCTACGGCTGGCGGCTTCGATCTCTTCCTGAAGAGCAGTGCGGAACTCAGACAGAATGCCGCCAAGCGGAACATCGTCCCGGCGCGATTTTTCGAACGGCCTCCGCATCTGAATCCCCCAAGAAGCGTCCCGAGATGCTCTTATCTGTGCAAACTGCACTTGCGTCAAGGGCAAAATGAGACGTGGCAAGGGGCGGGCCGCTAACCATATTTTCCCCCGTGGCGGGAGGACTCGGGCTCGGTCGCGATCTTCACGATGCAGGGCGACTACTTCTCGGCGTGTGCCGCCTTGAAACGCTTGTACGCCTCCAGGTTTCAAATTCAAAGTTAACGGCCAGGGAAAGACAGTTTCAGGTTCAAAGTTCAAGGTTCAAAGTTAACGGCCAAGGAAAGGCAGTTTCAGGTTTCAAGTTCAAGGTTCAAAGTTGACGGCCAACGAGACAGAGGCGGCAACCGGCAACCGGGCAACGGCACGGCCACGGACAACGGCGGCAACCGGCAGTTCAAAGTTGAAGGTTCAAAGTTCAAGGGCGGTTCCCGCCGTTCAGCGCGATTGGAGACGTATGGGGTCAGGAGCCTTACGGATAGGGCTCCAGACCCCCAGTGCTGCGGTTCCCGAATCCCGATTCCCGGTTCTCGAATCCCGTTCCCGCCTTCCGGTTCCCCGTTCCCGGTTCCCCGGCCTGCCCGCCAGGCCTAAGGGCGGGTTCCCGGTTCCTGACTCCCGAATCCCGACCTCACGGCTCAGGCACGACTGCCAAAATGGCAGTCCCTGCGGTCGCGGGAGGGGGGCGAATCGCCCGAAATCAGGGACAGCGCCAACGCCGCCCGGCCCCCCGACCCGGCCCGCCGAAACCGCTTGGCGCTGTCCCTGATTTTTTTGGGGGCGCCGGAAGGGGTGGCGGGGAATCCCTACTGTCTCGCTCGGATATACTAAAGTATATAACCGCAGGTGTCCAAAACCCCTTCGGCGGCCTCCGGAGGTATCAAGTTCCGATCAAAAGCGCGTAAGAAGTGTCAAAAACCAGTAAAAAAGCGCCTTACCCATCTTGCCAAACGACGCAAAAACGGCCTTGGCGCTAGCGCCAAGGGGGTTTTGGGTCCCGCGCGGCGTAAAAAGCCCCCGATTTTGCCCTCCGGTGTATACTATAGTATCAATCCGGCCCCGGATTTTCTCTAGCGGGAATATTGCCCTACCGACTTGCCTTTCCCCAAAAATGTTGTATTATATCAACACTGACGCACCCGGGGATTCGCGCAGTCTATTCGCCGCCTGAGGGCTTCGTGGCAAAAGGGAAACATTCCGGCCATGCCGCGCCGTCTCCGCCGCCAGGGGCGGGGCCGCTATGGCTCTTGGCCGAGTTGGCCGAGGAGTTGGGGACCCTAGACGACCCGGTATCCCTCCAGCAAGAGGTCCTGGAACGTGCCCTGACGATATTCCACTGCCGCAGCGGGGCCTTTTGCCCGATGGACGCCGAGACCGGCCGCATACGCCTCGGGCCGATCAGCGGCAGCGTCATGAACCTTCGGCCGGAGGAAATCCTGGCGGCAGAGCCCGTCCGCGTGGCCGTTATCGAGCAGCGGAGGCCCCTGGTGATGGCCGACGCGTCGGTCCTGAGTTCCGGGCCGGCCGGCTGGCGCGGCATGGCGGTCATTCCGCTGATGGGGTCGGAAGGGCTGGAGGCGCTCCTCGTGATCGGCGATCTGGCGGAGGATCACCAGTTTGGCGACTCGGATACGGCGCTGATGGCCGTCCTCGGCCGCATGGCGGCCTCCGCGCTGGGGATGCGTCTTGCGATCCGCGAGTTCCGCCGCGAGGTCGGCCAGCGCATGACCGACATGGTCGCCCAACTTAACCGGACGGCGGCGGAGTTGGAGCGCGTCAAGACCTTTGCCGACGATTTCTTCGAGTCCGTCCCGTTCGGCATCATCCTCTTTGACCGCGAGTTTCGGGTGACGTTCCACAACCACGCCGCCGACCGCCTGTGGCCCGAGGACCGCTCGGTCCTGGCGGCCGCGCGGCGGACAAGCATCGCCCAGAGCGATCCGGATTGGGAACAGGGTCTCAAGGACGTCGTCAATATGCAGCGCGCGTGGCTTGCCGAGGCCGTGGCGGTGGAGCGCCCGAACCAGGAGGCCGTGCGCGTGAACCTCTGGTGTGCGCCCCTGGTGAGCGAGCAGCAGAGCCTGGTGGGCGGCGTGCTGATCGTCGAGGACGTGTCGCAGCGCGTCCAGATGGAGCGGCGGCTGGCGGTCTCGGAGCGCCTGGCCGGCGTGGGGCGCCTTGCGGCGATGGTGGCCCATGAGATCAACAATCCCCTGGACGGGATCATCCGCCTCGTGAACCTCTCGCGGCGGACCGGGGCCGGTTCGTGCGATCCCAAGGTGGACGAGTATCTTGCGGAAGCCCACAAGGGCCTGATGCGGCTGGTGACGATCGTGCGGGACCTGCTGGATTTCTCGCGGAGCGCCTCGGGGGCCGTCGACCCGATGCCCCTCCGGGAGACGCTGACCGAAGCCGCGCGGGCCATGGCGCAGGTCGCCGAGCGGGCGGGCGTCCGCGTGAGCATCGACTGCGCGGCCGATCTGCCACCCCTCAGGAGCGCGACGCTATATCACGTCGTCCTGAACCTCATCAAGAACGCCATCGAGGCGATGCCGGGCGGCGGGCTTATCGAGGTGGCGGCACACAGGCTGACCGACGCGGTCGTCGTGTCGGTGGCCGACTCGGGGCCGGGCATCCCGCCGGACGTGCTGGCGCACCTCTTCGAGCCGTTCTTCAGCCTCAAGGCCACCGGCAAGGGGACCGGCCTGGGCCTGGTGATCTGCAAGGACCTGATCGAGAAGCAGGGCGGAAGCATCACGGCAGCGAACCGCCCCGAGGGAGGGGCCGTGTTTACGGTACGGATTCCTGTTACGCGGGCGGGGCGGGCTTAAAATGACTAATGTCTAATGACTAATCAAAAAGCAAACGGCAAACGGCAATGACTAATCAAACGGCAAAAGGCAAACGACAAGGGCGAATGCGGCCGCGGTGCGCTTCTTTTCATTAGTCATTGCCGTTTGCAGTTTGCCTTTTGATTGGTCATTGAGCATCGCTTTGAAGGAGGGGCCATGGCTACCAGCGCACGCATCCTCGTCGTGGATGACGACGAAATCATCCTGACGAGCCTGTCGGAGTTCCTGCGCCTCGAAGGCCACTTCGTCGAGACGGCCAAGGCGTTCCGCGAGGCCGCCGCGCGCCTGGCGGCCGCCACGTTCCACCTCGTCATCGCGGACGTCTCGATGCCCGAGGCCGACGGCTTCGAACTCCTCAAGATGGTCCGCAACCGCTACCCCGACACCGCCGTCATCATGGTCACCGGCTACGGCACGATCGAGGACGCCGTCCGGGCGATCAAGCAGGGGGCGGCCGATTACCTTACGAAGCCCATCATCGACGACGAAATCAAGGTGCGCATCGAGCGGGTCCTGGCGCAGCAGTCGCTCACGGCCGAGGTGCGGACGCTGAAGAACCAACTCGCCGAGCGCTACAGCCTCGGCAACATCATCGGCCACGACTACAAGATGGTCAAGGTCTTCGACCTGGTGGAGTCCGTCGCCGACACGCCCACGACCGTCCTTGTGACCGGCGAAAGCGGCACGGGCAAGAGCATGGTCGCCCGGGCAATCCATCACCGCTCCAACCGCCGCGCGGGGCCGTTCGTCGAGGTCGCCTGCGGGGCGCTGCCCGAGACCCTGCTGGAAAGCGAACTTTTCGGCCACGTTAAGGGGTCGTTCACCGGCGCGGTCGGCGACAAGGCCGGCAAGTTCAAGCAGGCCGACGGCGGCACGATATTCCTGGACGAGGTCTCGACCGCCACGCCAGCACTCCAGGTGAAACTGCTGCGCGTGGTTCAGGAATTGGAGTTCGAGCCGGTGGGCGGCTCGAAGACCGAGCACGTCGACGTCCGCTGCATCCTCGCGACCAACATGGACCTGGCCGACGCCGTCCGCGACGGCAGGTTCCGTCAGGACCTTTACTACCGCATCAACGTCGTGTCGGTGCACCTCTCGCCTCTGCGCGAGCGCCTGGGCGACATCCCGCTCCTGGCCGAGCACTTCCTGAAGCGGCACTGCGAGCGCACCAGCCGCCACGTCGTGGGATTCCAGGATGAGGCCCTCCGCGCGCTCCAGATGTTCGACTGGCCGGGCAACGTGCGGCAGTTGGAGAACGTGATCGAGCGGGCGGTGATCCTTACGAAGACCCCGACCATCGGCATGGACGACCTGCCCGAGGAAATTCGCGCCCCGCGCGGCAAGGGCGGCGGCAACGGCCACGGCCTGCCCCTGAAGCAGGCCCTCCAGTTGCCCGAGAAGGACCTTATTCTGCGCGCCCTGAAGACCCACCAAGGCAGCCGCCAGGCCACCGCTCAAGCCCTGGGCATCAACCGGACCACGCTGTATAAGAAGATGAAGCGCTACGGGATCGAGGAGGAGTAGCAGGGTAGGTTTATTGAGCCCGGCAAAAGTATTGTTCATTGGGTCATGGGCGATGCCGTGGCGGGACGCGTACGCCTCGCCGTATTTAGCCCCCCGTGAATACACGGGGGGCCGAACGGCTCGGACCCCTGCCAACATTGGGAGGCGCCGCGCGGCGGGCGCGTGTTGCCGTGCCGCCCCCGGTGTATTCACCGGGGGCTAAATAAATCAGCGGCGCCACTGACCCCCGAATTGCGCGGTGGGTTACCCAACCTGCCGCACCCCGGCTGCGCGCGGGTAGTGAGGTGCGGAAGTGGAAGCCTGCGTAGTTTGCCTCAGAGGGTAGAGACCCCATCCGAAAGGTTGGCCTTTGAGCGCGCTCGATCAACCAACTTGTATTTCTTCCTTTCCTTCGCAAACGCCTCCCTGAGTTCGGTAACGGCTTCCGAGCCTCGTCCCCTTAACCCCCGTAGCAAAACCGAACTTGATCCAAAGTTCAGTTGAAGTCCTGTGTCGAAATTAACTCCTGCGTTGGCTGGCGAGCACACCACTGCAACGATGAGGCCCACTATCATAGACCTAGGTATCTTGAGAGGATTGCTACCGCCAAGAAGGGGTTCGGGGCCAAACGTTATGTTACTCGGCATGTCGCCTTCGTGAATAAGGCTGCATCTAATCACATACAGAATGTCTTCAAAAGGGCTGCAGCCATGGCTGTTAGGTCTCAACTTGGGATGGCTGAACCCAAGGTTGAGCCCGCGAATTCCGCATCCACCGAAACCAGCCGTAGTGATCAGCGCCAGATTGTCTCTTACGAACGCTTTGAATCGCCTGCCGGTGCTAGCACGCGGGTACACCTTGCCACCCGTAGCATCCACGGCAATGCAGACTGGTATCAAGGAGCCCTCGGCATCACCCAACGATAACTTCTCCACGCTTTCGCGTATTAATTTGGCCACGCCCATTTGAGAACTGGTCACGGGCAATCTCCGTTACGCCATCGAGGACGCTATCAATCTTTTCCTCGGTTCCCCGGCCGCTGCCCTTTTTGGAAGGGGACCTGGGTAGCGGCCCCAGCGGCCGAGCCGTATGTGTTCATTCTCGGCGACTAAGTTCAGCGTATCCGACCCAAGTCCGTGAAGCGGTCGTTGCGCCTCCGTTTGCTATGAAGTACCCTGACATCTTATCGCCTCCGGCATGGATGTAAAGCATGGCGCATGAAATCATGAACCGGTTTGCATTCTCGCACCTGCATTGGTACATCAAGTAGTCGCCGATCACTTTGCCCGTCCATGCGAAACTTGTTTTTTGCATCCCTTGGGGCACTTCTGTTTCCGTCATTACTGCCTTCACCCTTCGTCCAGTCTGTTTAATGCGGACGGTATACTTGTCAACAAAGCGGTCCTGCTTTTGGTCCCTTTCTGGAATGAAGGGCTGATCAGGTTTGTAAATGATCCAGAAGGAATTACCGTCCCATTCTCCGCCGATCTTTCGGGCCTTGCCTCGAATCAGGTCCACAATGTCCTCGAATCTGGCAGCGAGCAGCACTG
This sequence comes from Planctomycetota bacterium, assembly GCA_026386995.1. The sequence goes on from JAPLMO010000035.1 coordinate 25,214, forward strand.
CAAGAGCGCTTATGATTGCGGCGATGATTACTCCAAAAGTGTTGTTGTTATTGGGAACGTTATCCATGTGTTTGCTCGCTCCTTTGTATTTCGGGTTATTTCGGGTGACACAATACCGATTTTGTCCTGACGATCGCACTGATCACCGCCGCGGCGGTGCCTTCGTGCGGTCGTCGAATCATGTTCGGCCTCATCCCCGGACCCCTTTGCAACAATCCTGTATGTGACCCGGAAGTATACATAACGAATTCGGCCGCTTCCAATACATTCCGTCGGCGGGCGTAACCGGTCGGGATTGGATAGCCTCGAAGAGGCGACTGTGAGTAGCCACGGTGCGTAAGCCCGTGGAACGGTGGCGGAAAACGAACATCCTTTTTCCTTCATTCTTTTTAGCCCCGGCGGGGCGACTGAAACGCCGTTCAATCGCCCCTTAAGGGGCTCCAATGAAAGAAGGAAGAAAGAGATTGCGGCGTTCGTTTACCACGGGCTTGCGCCCCGTGGCTACTCACAATCGCCCTCGACAGGGCTCCAACGGCATAACAACAACACACGCGCTTACGGCAACCCTTTCCACGGGCTCGCGCACCGTGGCTACTCACAATCGCCCCTGGCGGGGCTCCAACAACATGACAACAGCACTCACGCTTACGGCAACCCTTTCCACGGGCTCGCGCACCGTGGCTACTGGCAAACGCCCCGTTGGGGCTTTCACGGAAAGGAGGAAGAGAGCGTTTGCGGCGATGGGTTTCCACGGGTCCGCCAATACGGCGGGCGGATCTTCGGCTCGCGCACCGTGGCTACTCACAAACGCCCCGTTGGGGCTGCCAAAGAAAGGAGGAAGAGAGGGTTTGCGGCGATGGGTTACCCCGGGTCCGCCAGAACGGCGGGCGGATCTTAGACCCGCGCCCGGGGCTAGAGCAGTTCACGCTTGCTTGTAGCCCCTCGCGCGGCGGGTAGTCCTGCCCGCCGCGCGGAATGTCGAGAGGCGGCGCGGTGGGCAAGACTGCCCACCGCGCACATACTCGCTACAGTCAAGCGTGAACTGCTATAGAGATCAGTCCGCCCCTGCCGCGGCTTGAAGTTGTACGGCCATGCGCGGCGGGTACCCGCCCAGGCGGGTAAACTCCGACCCGCCGCGCCATGGGGTGGTGTAGGGCCGGCTACTTCTGCGCCGGCGCCAGCAGAAACAGGAACTCGGTGTTCCCGCCGCCGCCCTGGATGGGGGAGCGGGTCTCGGCGAGGATCGCCAGGCCCACGGCCTCGATGTGCATGCGCACCCGCGCGAGGACCGGCTCGAGGTTATGCTCGGGCACCACGCCGTCCTGCCGCTCTTCTTCGCCGGCCTCGTACTGGGGCTTGACGAGCGAGATGATGCGGGCGCCGGGCTTAAGCAGCCGCGCGGCGGCCGGCAGCACGTGCCGCTGCTGGGTCCAGCCCACGTCGATGGTCACGAGGTCCACGGGTTCCGGCAGGACGACGTGCATGGCGTTGGTGCGTTCGTAGACGGCCACGCGGGGGTCCTTGCGAAGTTTCCACGCCAGCGTGCCATAGGAAGTGTCGACGGAGTAGACCTTGGCGGCGCCGTGCTGAAGAAGGCAGTCGACGAAGCCGCCCTGATGGCTGCCGAGGTCGGCGCAGGTCCAGCCGGTCGGGTTGACGGCGAAGACCGCCAGCGCGTGCTCCAGTTTCAGCCCCGACCGCGTGACGTACTTCTGCTCGTTCTCTGCCAAGCCGATCCCCTCTCGGTAAAACGTACATTATACCGTCGGGACGGCCGCGCGCGAACCCTGTTTGCGCGTTTTGCTTGCATGGTGGGCGCGGGGTGGTGTATCGTATTGTCTGGAGGTCGGTCATCTAACGGAAAGGGAACGCACATGAGGCAGGTACTTCTCCTGGGGTTGCTGGCGGTCCTGGCGATAACGTCGGGGTGCGTGGGGACGGCGGTCAGCCAGGGCATGTCCGCGGTGACCGGGGCGTCGCCGCGGGTCTTCGAACTGCGCGACGTGGCCGGGCCGGTCGCGCTGGACCGGTACAAGTCGGTTGCCGTGCAGGCGTTCGATCCGGCGCCGCTGTTGGGGGCGCTTCCGGGCGATGCGGCCCAGGAGACCCAGGCCCAGACCATCCGGCGGTTGACGGAGACGCGGATGTTCGAGAGCGTGGGACCAACACCGGGACCGAGGCCGGCCCTGGTGATCCGCGGCAAGTTCATCGACTATGATCCGGGTGGAACGGCCGCCCGCGTCGTCGGCCTGGGCGGAAACCCATTCCTCACGGCCCAGATTGAACTCATCGACGGAGACACCGGCCAGGTGCTTGGCATCGCGATGGTCAGCGGCACCGTCAAGAGCGCCGTCCGCACCGGCATGAAGGAACTGGCCGACGGCGTGGGCAAGGCCATCGAGGGCCTCGTCAAGCAGCATCACACGAAGGTGCCGAAGGAAGAGGAGCGGGCGGCCGCGCAGTCAGGCGAGCCGAAGGAGAAGAAGGGCTTCAAGATGCCTTGGAGCAAGTAGCCGGACCGACAGGACGACATCGCAACTTCCATACTGTGCGCGGCGTCGAAGCCGCCGGCACGAAGCCGGGCCGTGGCCGATCTCGGCAGCCCTTGATCCAGTAGCAGTTTCATCGCGTGGGCGTCAGCGGAAGGGACTTATCATCGAGCATCGCGGCCGCGTATTCCAACGCCTGCCGGATATCATCGTCTTCCAACTCAGGGTACTCCCGGCGCAATTCTTCGCGATCCGGGTAAGCGGCGACGGCCTCCACTACCCGCCGCACGGTCAGCCGCAGGTTACGGATGCAGGGCTGCCCGTTCAGGCGTGCGACGTCACGCGTAATGCGGTCAAAGGTCATGGCCAAGCACTCCTTCCAACAAAGATTATACCGCATCGCAATCCGGCGGCAACGCCTAACCCGGCCGATTGCACCGGTTCCGGAGGCTGGATTAGGGGGTGCTTCAGTCGTACCGCGGCCTACTCGCGGTTGGGCGGGCAGGATGGGTCTTCCCAGCAATGTTCCGAGAGGTAGCGGTCGGCGTACCGGCCGCGCTGGTGGATGTGCAGCAGTTTGCCCGATTGTTCCATGAGGTAGCAGCGCCGCTCGAGGTACTCCACCAGGGTGGCCACGACTTCGGCGTGGCTCCATGCCAGCGGTGAGACGCTCAGGGGTTCGCCGGTCTCGGGGTGCACCTGTTCGCCCAGGACGCCCGAGGGCAGGCACCGCTTCGAGACCCATCGCATCCAGCGGAAACTGCGGTCGAGTTGCTCGACGGTCTCGGCGGCGGCGATCTCGCACCGCATCATCCACAAACTCGTGATGAACCAGGGGTTGCCGGGCACGCGGGCGGTGTCGGTGACGACGCGGTGCCAGGTGTCTCCGGTGTAGCGTGCGAGGCCGCCGACGGGCGTTTTCACCGCGAGGCCCTCGGCGACGGCGTTGAGCGTCATGAGGACTTTCGGGTCCGCCGGGTCGAGCGCCCCGAAGAGCGCCAGGCCGCACAGGCTTGCATCGAGCGTCAGGTCGAGTTGGTATCCGCCGGGCACGGGCAGGAGGCATCGGCCGAACCGCTGGTGCTCTTCGCTCCAGAGGTGGGCCAGGAGCGCCTCGCGCATGCGCTCGGCGATGCGGTGGTAACGCGTCTGGAATTGCGATTCGCCGAAGGCGGCGGCAAACCGCGCGGCGGCATCCAGGCCGGCGATCACCGAGGCGACCGTCCAGGTGTGGACGCCCCAGCGTTCCTCCCAGAGGTCGTACGAGGGCAGGGGAAGGCCGGTTGTGGCGTCGATGTGGCGAGCCATGAACTCCGCCGCCTTCATTATCATCGGCCGGTAATGCTTGGCGACGAACTCGACGTCGCGGTACTTCTGGAAATGGCGCCAGAAGGCCCAGATCACCAGGGCCGTCTCGTCCTCCTGGATGGGCAGGCGCGCCGTGTGGTCCTCGATCCACGGATGCCACGACGAGGCGAGCGACCGGTCGGGGTTGTACTTATGGAGGAAGTATCCGTCCTGGTGGATGATGTCGGAGCAGAACTCGAAGAACCTGCGCGAGATGCCGCTGTGCCCCGCCTTGATGAGCGCGTAAGCCGCCAGGGCGCCGTCGCGCGGCCAGCAATACGAGTAAGTGTCGCGGCTGACGCCGATGATGTCGCTGTCGTTGGCGGCCAGGATCGCCCCCTGGTTGTCGATCTGCGTCCGCAGGATCAACTGGCTGCGCTTGAATAGCCACACGACGTCCTCCGGCACGCCCTCGAAGTTGAACTCCTCCTTGTTGACGTACAGGCGCCAGTAGTTGCGCGTCCGGGTCATCAGGACGTCGGGCGTCTTGTCGAGGACCACCTGGTTGATATGCTGCACCTCATGGTACGTGCGGCCGGCGGCGATCCAGTAGTGGACGACGCTCTGGCCGCGGGCGCCTAGCGGCACGCGCAAGGCGATGGTGGAGTCGACGGTGCCTTGCGCGATCGCGCCGCCGGCCAGGGCGCCGTCCTCGGCGTCGCGCCAGGTGCCCTCCAGCCCGCGCACCTCTTTTGAGCCGCAGGTGTACTCGTCCACGCCACAGTGGTTCGGGTCGCAGCAGTTGACGAGAAGGTACCGGCGAGCCTTGTAGTGGATCACGCTCTTGGTGCCGGGGTCGTAGAAGGCGGTGTCGCCGACCTTGGTGCCGTAAAGGTTGAAGTCGTGGCTGAGGAACAATCGCACGTCGCGTCTCTGGTTTGAGAGGTTCGAGACGGTGATGTGCCGCAGGTACACGTTCTCGTAGAAGTCCACGCAGTCCGCGCATTCCAGTTTGATCTGGAACTCCTTATGGACGCACGTGACGTGGGTGACCAGCGTTTCGGGCTCATAGTCCAGGCGCACCTCCCAGTCGGGGCCCATCCAGGAGAATCGGCCGTCGCACCAGACGCCGAAGCGGCAAGTGGCGCCCTGATTGTGGTTCTCCTGCCCGACGTGGGGGAAGTAGAGGTCCCGGATCTGGTAGAACCGGTCGAACGTGACCAGGAGGTTCCCGTTGCCGACGGGTATGTCGCGCGCCATGTGGCAGCCCCCCTTGGAAGTTGGGTGCTTTTACGCCGGCACACGGGCGACGCTACGGTTGCCTCAATCGCCCTGCGGCGGCGGCCAGCAGAGTCCGGGCATCGGTGCCGTCTTTGGGAAATTCCGCCAGGCCCGCCTGAAGCCGTGCCGCGCCCGTGCTGCCCAGGTCCACCACACCCTGTGAACGGGCGGCATAGAGCAGGGCGACCTCCTGCGGGAGAGGTTGCGTGTCCGGCCGCGGCGCACCGACGACCACGAACCGGTCGCCCTCCAGCCGCGCGCCTTGCCATCCCTGCGGCAACCGCGCGGCAATCGTGCGGCCCAGACGGCCGAGGGCTGAAGGATCGCAAGGGCCGCCGGACTCGGGCCGCAGGAGGATGACCGTCACGGGCGATTTCTGGGCGGCCGCGCGGGTGACGAGTTTCGTCAGATACGTCTCGATGGCATCGGCCCTGAGGAGGCCCGTCTCGGCGTCCCGCATGGCCATGGCGGCGAACTGCTCGCGCCGAACGGCCGCACTGTAAAGTCGCGCCATGATGCCGGCGAGGCGTGCGGTCGCATCACGGTCGTCCGGGTCCGGGGCGGTCCCGTCTCGCTTGTCCGAAATGCACAAGACGCCGTAGGTCTCGCCGTCGTCTTGCACGGGGACGCACAGGGCCGGCCGGCGCGAATCGCCGGGCTGGGTCAGAAGGGCTTCGCCGCCGTGAATCGTTCTCTCTGCGGCGGTCCGCTCGGCCTGGAACTGTTCGGGGCCGCTGCCGGGCGTCTCGCCGGCGGCCGCTTCGAGCACCAGGCCCTCGGTCTGGTGGTCCAACGAGAAGAGGCAACCGCGCGTTGCATCCAGGGCGTGGAAGATGATCGCGGCCCCTTCGCGCAGGATCTCGCGAGGTTCGCACTGGGCGAGGTCGGCTATCGCGCAGGCCGACACGAAGAGCCGCAGTTGTTCGGGACGCTCGCGCCCCGGAACTGCCGCGACGGGCGGTTCTTGCCTGGCAACGGTTGCGGCAGGTGCGGCCGGCTGGGCCGGCGGCGGGCTGAGGACCTGCGGCAGCCGATACACGTCGGTCGGCATGACGAAGTAATCGCCCGCTCCGGCCTGGACGAGGCGGCGGGCCGCGGGCTCGTCTTCGGGCTCCACGATGAAGTAGACGGCCACGTCGGGGCGGGCCCGACGCACGGCCGCCACCACGTCGCGCTCGGCGCCGTCGGCGTCCTGGAGGTTCACGATGACGGCGCGCGTCCGGTTGCGGATGACCGCCAGTACGGCTTCGATGGCGGAGGAGTGGGCCTCGGCGGCGGGAACGAGTTGCTCCAGCAGCGCCCGCCGGCCCGGGTCGCGGCAGACGAGGACGACGGGCTTCTCGGGTTCGCTCAGGCTGTGGCTCTCGGGTGCAAGCATCAGGCCTCCTCATCTTCGCCGAGCAGCAGGCGAAGTTCCTCTTCAGTCAGTTCGATCGTGCCGATGACCTCGCCGTCAATGCCGCTCTCGACCGGGTCATCCGCGATGTCGGATTCGGCGTCCTGCGGCGGCGCAGGCGGCGCCCGGTCGGCCGGCGGAGCGGAGGCCGGCCGAGGCGGCTGCGGTTGAACCAGCGGAATGCTTTGCAGCGGGGACGCGGGCGGCCTGTCTGCCGGTGGGGCAGGGGGCGGCGGAATCTCGACGGCCACCGCTTCGGTCTTGGCAAGAGGCGCGGGCGCTGCCGGTTCCGGCGCCGCCTCACGAGGCGCATCCGGCCGGGCCGCAGCCGCCAGGCCTTCCGCAAAGGGCACCATCTCGTCGATGCCGCAAAGCACGGCGTCGGCGCCGACCAGTTCGGCCACGCGGCCTTTGTACTCAAAACCGGGGGAGTGGCAGGCGACGACGGTGACGGCTGGCCACTCTCGGCGCACGAGCGGCAGCAGGCGGAACTCGCTGGGGCTCCAGAAGTCGACGCCGACGAACAGATAGCGGAGCGCCTCGCCGGCGCGCTCGGCCTCGGCCACGACGTCGAAGACGGTCGGTGCGACGAGAACGCGGAGTCCGGCGGCCGCGAGGGCCTGCTGGAGCGCCTCGCCCGCCGGGCCCGCAGGCTTGAGAAGTAAGCAGATGGCCGCCCCTCGGTTCATGACGGGCACGTCCTTGGACAAGACTGAAACGATCATGCCGTTACTATGGCGCATTTTGAGCGATTGGTCAAGCGCCTGGCGGCGAATTTGTGTGTGTTGAAAGCGCTGTGTGTAAGGCCAGTCTCGCGTGCGATCCTATCGGGTGTGGCACGGCTGGCTTGTCCAGCCGTGGCGGATGGCCCGCGAGGGTTCCCACGGCTGGACAAGCCAGCCGTGCCACATTCCACAATCCAGGGCGCACATAACTGAGCCAGCCGTGTCACATTCCACAATCCAGGGCGCACATAACTGGCACTACCGCTTGTGTGCTGAAAACGCTTGACTCTCCTGGCGGTTCGCCCTATAAGGACGGTCCGTCGGCCTTGGGCACGGGTGTCCGTGCGCCCACTCAAGAGACAGGCCGGCATCGTAACGCTTGGGGATTCCCTCGCAGCATGGAAGGAGACGGATGGATGGCTATCAACATCGGCATTAACGGGTTTGGTCGCATCGGGCGCATCGTGTTCCGGGCGATGTGGGCTCGCAAGGGCGAGTTCAACATCGTCGGCATCAACGACCTTACGGACGCCAAGACGCTGGCTTACCTCCTGAAGTACGACAGCATATACAAGCGATTCGACGGCGACGTCAAGGCCGACGGCACGAACCTTGTCGTCGACGGCAAGAAGATTCCGGTCACGGCCACGAAAGACCCGGCCGCGCTGCCGTGGGGCCAGTTGAAGGTCGACGTGGCCCTGGAGTGCACGGGCGCGTTCACGAACAAGGCCGACTGCTCGAAGCACATTACGGCCGGCGCCAAGAAGGTCATCCTGTCGGCCCCGCCGAAGGACGAACTGGACGCCATCATTGTCATCGGGGTCAACGACTCGGCCCTGAAGCCCGAGCACAAGATCGTCTCCAACGCGTCCTGCACCACGAATTGCCTCGCGCCGGTCGCGAAGGTCCTTCACGAGACGTTCGGCATCAAGAGGGGCCTCATGACGACCTGCCACGCATACACAAACGACCAGCGCATCCTGGACATGATCCACAAGGACCCGCACCGGGCCCGCGCTGCCGCCCTCAACATCCTCCCGACCACTACCGGGGCCGCCAAGGCCGTCGGCAAGGTCATCCCGGCCCTGAAGGGCAGGCTGAACGGCTACGCCCTTCGCGTTCCGACGCCGGTCGGCAGCGTGGTCGACCTGACGGTCGAACTTGAGAAGCCAGCGGGCGCCGATGCCGCCGAGGCCGTCAAGAACATCAACGCCGCGATGAAGAATGCCGCCGAGGGCGCCCTGAAGGGCGTTCTCGAGTACACCGACGACCCGATCGTTTCCAGCGACGTCATTGGCACGACCTGCTCCAGCCTTTTTGACGGCACTCAGACGCAGGCCCTGGACCCGACGTTCGTGAAGGTCCTCTCGTGGTACGACAACGAGTGGGGCTTCTCGAACCGCATGGCCGACCTGGCGAAGAAACTGGCGACTGTTTAATACCTGGAAGCCACTGGCGCGGCGGGTCGGAAGGCCCGCCGCGCCAGCACAATCTCAAACCGCGCTAGTAGCCTGTCAGGACTAAATCTGTGGGTGCCACGGCTGCGCCTTTTGCAGCCGTGGTCGTAGGCGGGGACGCACGGCTGCCAAAGGCGCAGCCGTGGCACCCACATGATTAAAGTTGACGCGCTGCTAGCTGCCGTCTCGGACGAGGCGGCTACAGTTCGCGAAGGGAGCCTGCCGTGGCCAAGAAAACGCTCGACCAACTGTCGATGAAGGGCAAACGGGTCCTGGTGCGCGTCGATTTCAACGTTCCCCTGGACGACAATGGCAACGTGACCGATGACCGGCGCATCCGCATGGCGCTGCCGACGATCAAGTGCGCGTCGGCGGCAGGCGGCCGGGTCATCCTGATGAGCCACCTCGGGCGCGCTCCCGACGATCAAGTGCGCGTCGGCGGCGGGCGGCCGGGTCATCCTGATGAGCCATCTCGGGCGGCCGGACGGCAAGCCGGACCCCGCCATGAGCATGAAGCCGACGGCCGTCAGCCTGGCGGGCCTCCTGGGCCGCGAGGTCCGGTTCGCCCCGGACTGCATCGGGCCGAAGGTCGAGAAGATGGTCGCGTCCATGAAGGACGGCGAGATCCTCGTCCTGGAGAACCTGCGGTTCCATGCGGGCGAAGAGGCGAACGATCCCGAGTTCACGGCCGCTCTGCGGAACCTGGCCGACGTGTATGTCAACGACGCCTTCGGCACCGCGCACCGCAAGCACGCCTCGACGTACGGCGTTGCGGCGCTGATGCCCCAGGGGTCGCGGGCCGTGGGCTTTTTGATCGAGAAGGAACTGAAGTTCCTCGGCGAGGCCCTCGAGAAGCCCGTGCGTCCGTTCGTGGCCGTCCTCGGCGGCGCAAAGGTCTCGGACAAGATCGCGGTCATCGAAAACCTGCTAGGCAAGTGCGACCGCCTGCTCATTGGCGGCGCGATGGCCTACGTGTTCATGGTGGCGCGCGGCGAGAATGTCGGCAAGTCGAAGGTCGAGCGCGAGGTCGTCAAGAAGAAGGGCGGCTCGAAGAAGGACATGATCGCCATCGCGGCCAGGCTGCTCGAGAAGATCAAGGCCGCCAAGTGCGAGGTCATCTTCCCGGTGGACCACCTCGTGGCGAAGGCATTTGCCGCTGATGCCGAGACCGACGTTCAATCGCCCGACATCCAGGACGGCTGGATCGGCCTGGACATCGGCCCCGAGACGATCGGCCTGTACTGCGAAAAACTCGCCGACGCCAAGACGGTAGTGTGGAACGGCCCGATGGGTGTCTTCGAGATGGCGGCGTTCGCCGAGGGCAGCAAGGCCCTGTGCGCGGCGATGGCCAAGATCGCGGGGCAGGGCGGCACGGTGGTCGTCGGCGGCGGCGATACGGCGGCGGCCGTCGAGAAGTTCGGCCTGGCCGAGAAGATGACCCACATCTCCACCGGCGGCGGCGCGAGTCTGGAATTCCTCGAAGGCAAGCCCTTCGAGACGATCAACATCCTCGACGACGCGTAACGCAAGGCCCGAATCGGGTGCCACGGTTGCGCCGTTCAGCAGCCGTGTGGTCGTTGCACGCCGAGCACGGCTGCCAACAGCGCAGCCGTGGCACCCGGCGCGAGACGAAGGCGAGCGCGTTGGAGTTTCGACCAGGGTCATTTCGCAAGAGGTGGCGACGCTTGAAACGTTCGCTCAACCAGTTGCCGTGCGTGGCCATAGCGCCTTCGCTCCTGGCCTCGGACTTCGCGCACCTGGCCGACGAGGTCCGGAAGGTCGAGGCCGCCGGGGCCGACCTGCTGCACGTGGACGTGATGGACGGCCACTTTGTCCCCAACATCACGATGGGGCCGGTGGTCGTTGAACACATCCGGGGCGTGACGGACCTTATCCTGGACGTCCACCTGATGATTTCGGAGCCGGGCCGGTACATTCAGGCGTTCGCCGCGGCGGGCGCCGACAACCTGACGTTTCACGCCGAGGTCGTGGCCGACCCGCGGGCGATGGCCGACCGCATTCATGAACTCGGCTGCGACGCCGGCATCTCGATCAACCCGGACGGCCCGATGGACCGCGTTCGCCAGGCCGTGCCGCACGTGGACATGGTGCTTATGATGACGATCTTCGCGGGGTTCGGCGGCCAGAAGTTCATGCCCGAGGTCCTGCCGAACATCCGCACCGTGAAGAGTTGGCTCACGACGCAGCGTCTGGAAGTGGACGGCGGCATTTATCCCGACACGATCGGCCAGGCGGCCGAGGCGGGGGCGGACACGTTCGTTTCGGGCACGGGCGTTTTTCGCGCGGCCGACCGCGACTACGCGCGCGCCATCGCGGCACTGCGGCAGGCGGCGGGCGCGTGTTTAGCGTAGATGGGTGGCATGGTCACGCTTTTGCGTGACCATGTCGCACTGACGGGCCAGGCGCTGTTGGAGGCGCATGGTCACGCTTTTGCGTGACCATGTCGCACTGACGGGCCAGGCGCTGTTGGAGGCGCATGGTCACGCAAAAGCGTGACCATGCCACCCGGCGATAAACAGATGCGGCGGCGCAGGCGCAGGTAAAGTAACGCAGGGCGAAGCGGCGAGACTCTATGGCCATCGACGGGCGGACAAAAAAGAAGGACATCCCCGAGGGCCTGTGGCTCCGATGCCCCGGCTGCGAGGAGATGGTCTTCCGCAAACGCGTGGAGGAGAACCTCCACGTCTGCCCCGAGTGCCAGTATCACTTCAAGATCGGGGCCCGTCAGCGGATCAGCCTTCTGGCGGATGCCGATAGTTTCGAGGAATATCTGCCGAACCTGATGTCGCCGGACCCGCTGAAATTCGTCGACCGCAAGAGTTACGTCGAGCGCCTGGCCGATGCGCAGCGCCAGACCAACCTCTACGACGCCGCCGTCGTCGGCCGCGCCTACATCAAGGGCCGCCCGTTGGTCCTGGGGGCGCTGGACCCGAACTTCATCATGGGCTCCATGGGCTCGGTCGTCGGCGAGAAGGTGACGGTCGCGGCCGAGAAGGCCACGGAACTCGGGCTGCCGCTCGTCATCTGCAGCGCTTCCGGCGGCGCCCGGATGATGGAGGGAATACTCAGTCTGGCCCAGATGGCCAAGACCAGCGCGGCCGTCTCGCGGCTTAACAGGGCGGGGGGGTTCTTCGTCAGCGTGATGACCAACCCGACGACCGCCGGTGTCGCCGCCAGTTACGCGTCCCTCGGGGACATCATCATCGCGGAGCCCAGGGCCATGATCGGGTTCACTGGGCCGCGCGTCATCTATCAGACCATGAAGCAGGAGTTGCCCGAGGGATTCCAGACGGCCGAGTTCATGATGGAACACGGCTTCGTGGACCGGATCGTGCCTCGGGCGAGCCTCCGCAGCGAACTTGCGGCGATGATCGACCACTTCTGCAAGTAGTCGCCGCCGGACCTGGACCTGCACTTGATCGTGGACAACTACGCCCTTGGATAAGATATCATCTGAGTGAAGCACTGCACTAGGAGTTGCCTTCCTGCTTCCTATCCGACGGGCACGCCCGCGCGCTCGCGCATGAGCCACGAAAGCCGCTTCTGCATCTCGGCGTACTCGGCCTGCTCTTTGCGGCGGGCCGCATCGATGGTGTCGTAATCGCGCCGCAGCGTGGCCACGACGTCGCCGTCCAGGCCGCCGCTGGTGACGAGCCTGCCGATCACGCCGAATGCCTCGGCGGCGGTCATGCCGGGGCGGTACGGCCGGTCTTCGGCCACGGCCGTGAACACGTCGGCCACGGCCATGATTCTCGACCCCAGGGTCAGGCTCTCGCCGGTATGATGGAACGGGTAGCCCTTGCCGTCGAGCCGTTCGTGGTGAAATGCCGCCCACTCGCTTATCTGAGGCATGCCTCCGACGGTGTCCAGGATGCGGAACGTGTGGTAGGTGTGGCCCCTGACGACGGCCATCTCGTTGTCGTTCAACCGGTTGGGCTTGTCCAGAATCTCGGTCTGGACGCTGAGTTTGCCGAGGTCATGGAGGTAGCCCGCGGCCCGCATCTGGCACAGTTCGCGGGGCGAAAAACTCAGTTGCTTCGCCAGGGCGCCCGCCGTCGCCGTGACGCCCGCCGAGTGGACGGCCGTCCACCGACTGGCGGCGTCCACCACCCGCGCGAACACCCGCGCGATCAAGCCGAGGCCGTTCTCGTCGACGCTCAGCACGGGCCAGTCCATCTGCCGGAGCAGGACGCCGTAAATCCGCTGGCAGGCGATGTCCAGCCAGAACGCCTCGATGCCCGAGACGTCGCGGAACGCCTCGACGCAATCGGGATGGAACTGTTCGCCCGAAAGAGAGTGCACCTTCTCCTTGATGAACGCGATCTGCTGAAGGACCGGGACGTCGCGGTCGATCATGCGTTCGACCGCATCGGCCAGGACCAGCAGGTGGGCGGCCATCGGAACGGCCTCGCCGTCGGATTCGGCCCCACGGCCGTCCGCCCACGGGGTGTGATGGTGGCGGATGCATCTGGCGGCGTCGGCGAACAGCGGGTTATCTCTCAGGAGTTCGTATCCCACCTCCGCATGCCATCTAACCGACTCCAACTGTCCCCACCGCAAGGCCCGCACGCGGTTCTCGAGGCCGATGATCCCGATATCGTGCAACTCGGCCGCGTTGAACACGTTCAGCAGGTCCGTGCCCTTCAGGCCCATGTGGCGGCCCATGCTCGTCGCGATGTACGCGACCCGGTGCTGATGATCCACGACGTGCGGGTGAACGTGGTCCAGGGCTTCCGATAGCGACAGGATCAGACGATGCAGCGGCACTTGAGGGTTGACGATCACAGATACTCTCCGGGTAGGGGGATGGCGGTACACCAGCGCACTTTTGTTATCGACCGGCGCGAGGCGGGGCCTTGACGGAATCGCGGGGCCCCGTCAGCGAGCCCACGGCCACGGCCAACCACTGCCGCCGCGTCATGGCGCTCTGCACGGTTTCTCCTCCTGCGCGCTCAGGCGGACTTGCGAATCTCGATGGGCTTCTTGCCCGGCGGGGCGGGGGTGAAGATGTCCTCGCGCTTCAGGCCCAGTTCCCTGGCCATCTGGAGGCTGTAATCGAGTTTTCCGGCGTTCAGGCCGCGCCCGTTGGAGCCGAAGGAGAACTTCGCCCCGGCCGCCTTCGCGAGTTTCAGGAACGCCGGCCGTGGCAGTTTGGCCCAGGAGGCGATCTCGATCGCCACGTGGTTTTTGACGGCGGCGTCGATGATTCGCTTCATCCGCTCCTCGGTCCAGAGCAAATCGTACTCTGCCGCCAGCACCGCCGGCAGGAACGTTGCGCACGCCAGGATGTCGATGGGCTCCCCGGCCTTGCGGACCGTGAAGTCGGTGTACCGCTCCATGAAGTCCTGCTTGTCGGTGATCTTGACCTTCTCGGCCTTCCAGAGTTCGATGCGCGAGCCGTTCTTCTCGACAAACGTCATGGCGTCCGAGAGGACGAAATCGAGTTTCGCGATCGCCTCTTTCGAGAACACGGTCATCCAGTCATAGCACTCGGCCTGGACGCCCTTCAGGACGCCCTTGCCGTCGAGCATGGCCATGAACCGCGCGAGGTCCTCGTCGTTGCCCAGGACCACGGGGTACTTGTTCTCCTTCGTGCCGGCGTGCTCGACGATGCCGAACGGGATGCCCCGCGCCTTGGCGATCTCGGCGATCTTGTCGATGCCGAATTCGTCCAGGTGCACGTGATAGTCGACGACCGGCAGGTCGAGGCCCTCGGTCGGGACCTTTGTGACCTTTTCGGCCGCCGCGCGGCCGGCGCCAAGGATCGTGACCGTGCCGGCGGCGGCTGCACCTGCCAGGAACTGACGCCTGCGGATCCAATTCTTCATGGTAATCCCTTCTTGCACGGGTTCGATGGCCGATGTGCGACGATGCTACCGCCCCGCGCATCTGGTTGCAATGCCCCGGGCGCGCGGTATGCTGGGCGTGCCAACGTTGACCTCCGGCCGCACGGTTTTGCCGCCGTTCGCCTTCTGCCATAGCGTTTAGGCTATCTTTAGTCATTCCGATGTCGGTATGGTAGCAGAAATTTTTCTAATTTCGTTTGACTGGGGCGGTTTTCTGTGCTATAGTTCTCTCCGGTGGGGCAGTATACGTAGTTCTGAGGGGTATGTTGCGGGGCTAGTCTCCGATAATCGGAGGCGGCCCTTTTTTCATGTGGGGATGTGCCTGCTGTGGGCCGGCCTCCGACCGAGCAAGTCGGGGGGCGGCCTTTTTCTTTGAGCGGGAACGCAGCCGTGGGGCCTCGTGCGGCTCCGCGGAGAGACGGTGAATGTCGTAAGGCGACTTTTTCCGAGGGGCTTCTTGAAAGGAGGCTGTACTATGAGTATCACGCGATTGGCGGTCGTTCTTTGTGTAGGGCTGGCAGCGGTACTGGCGACTCTGCCGGCGTCGGGCAAGGTCCTTGACATCCCGAATTTTGCCTCGCCTCCGACGGGAGGGGGGTACTACATCGATCCGATCCTTCCCGGCGAGGGCCGTACGACGAACATCTCGGCGCCCCCGGAGCTTACGTATGGAGCCACCTCGGTCCCCGACGGTACGGCGAACTGCCTTCAGATGAGATGGGAGCCCACCGATCCCTACCTGGATGCACGCGCCGGCTGGAGGCTGCGCTTCGGGACGGACCCGAACCTGGTCAACCACATCCTGAGCCTGTCGATCAATCCGCCCGGCGGGATCGTTGTCGACCCGCTTGGCAATCAGAATTTCGTGGGGATCGCCAGCGCCACCATTGACATCCTGGATATCAACCTCGTCTCCTGCGGCGCCTGGGACTTCAACACGGACCAGGCGGGCATGATTGTCCCCCGCAACGATCCGAACGCCCAGGGCTTTTCGTCGCTCGTCAACAACGTGATGAACACGGTGACCATCAACCTCGGCAACGGTCCTGTCCCGGGCAGCGCTACGGTCAGCGGTGTTGACCCCCTCACGGGGCCGTTCAATTACACCGCGCCGAACGGCATTTTCCCGGGTCAGGGCAACCTGGCGAATGCCTTCTCCATCGACTTCTACGAGAACGGCAGGCTGCGCGGCAATTGGCAAATCCCCGGGCAACTAGGCGTTATCGGCGACATCAACTTCTGGGACCACGTTTCGATTACGCCTGAGCCGGCAACGATCTCCCTGCTGGCGTTGGGCGCGCTGGCGCTGGTGAGCCGCCGCCGGGCGCGGTAGAGCGGCACGCCGGCGACAATCGGACCATCTTGCATTCCTGGGCCCCCCGGCTCCGGCAAGGGGGGCCTTGTATTTCCGTTACGTCTTTCAAGTAGATGAAGACCCGGACGGCGGGTACACGGCCAAGGCCGTGGGCGCTTCGATTTTTACGGAAGCGGATACCCTGACGTCTCCGGCGCTGATCTGGTCAAGGCCCTGGGCCGCATGGGCTACCTTGTGACGCGTTAGACCGGAAGCCACCTTCGTTTGACGCGGGTAGTGCGTCAACTTTAATTATATGGGTGCCACGGCTGCGCAGTTTGCAGCCGTGCGTCCCCGCCGCCGACCACGGCTGTACAAGGCGCAGCCGTGGCACCCACAGATTTAGTCCTGACAGGCTACTTGGGCCGATGTGCGACGATGCTACCGCCCCGCGCATCTGGTTGCAATGCCCCGGGCGCGCGGCCCGTTCCAGTTGCGTAAGCCGTCCTCGTTACAAAGCGTTTACAGGACCCCGCCGCGTCATGGGCTACAATGACGGCAGATGACGCAGTACATGCTCCGCCGCATTTTGCTGGCATGCGTGCGGCCGTGTGTTAGAAAAGTGAGAACTTCTCATGCCGTGCCGGCGTCTAACGGAGTATGCGGATGCGGAACGGACACACCTGCTTGGGGGCTACCGAATGAAACGCTTCCTTTCCAGTGGACCGAGTACCGAGGGCACAACCATGTTGCGAGCCAACCAAATCGTGCTGGTCCTGTGTATGCTGGCGATGGCGGCGCTGCCGCCGCTTGTCTCGGCGGCGGAGAGTCCGCCGGCCGCTAAACCCGCAGCGGCCGAGAAGGCCGCGCCGGCGGCGGCACCTGCGCCGGCGACTCCGCCCCCCATCCGGGAGGAGAGCATCTACATCCCGTACACCAAACTCCGCGAGGTCTTCGAGAAGGAAGGGCGCGGCGTGTTCCTGCCGTACGAGAAGTTTCAGGCCCTCTGGCAGGCCGCGCGCGACAAGACCGCCCCGCCCGCCGAGGTCAAGCCCCCCGTCGACGCCCTCATCACCGATGTCGAGAACAAGGCGACCGTCTCGAAAGACGTGCTGAAGGTCGTGGCCGTCGCCCGCATCGAGGTCCTCAAGGAAGGCTGGGTCGAGGTGCCCCTGCGCCTGGGCGACGTGGCCC